>NZ_MUFI01000001.1:0-143333 GCF_001996265.1 Salinivibrio sp. MA440 | reverse complement strand
TCGAATCCTGTACAACCCACCATTTCTCAGACGCGGGGCTATAGCTCAGCTGGGAGAGCGCTTGCATGGCATGCAAGAGGTCGGCGGTTCGATCCCGCCTAGCTCCACCAAGTCTGAAAGATGGGCGATTAGCTCAGTTGGGAGAGCACCTCCCTTACAAGGAGGGGGTCACTGGTTCGAGCCCGGTATCGCCCACCACGCTTTAAAGGTTTTTGTTTGAGAATCTTTAGAACGTGGTTTATTTAGCAATAAACGACATGCTCTTTAACAATCTGGAAAGCTGACAAGTCATTCTTTAAGAATGACAGTAAAGTTCTCAATCAGTGACATATCATGTCACTCACACAATCAAGTGTGCTTGGACTTTGTCTTATTAAATCAATAACGACAAAGCTTCTATTTGAGTCCGGCAAAAACAAAACCTTAATTGGTTGATGATTCAACWCTCAGTGGTTTTGCGACGTAGATTTCTTTTTTAGGCAACGCGCGCGAGACTTTTGYCGCCGGGAGCGTAACGTGTTACGTGACCAAGCAAAAGTTAAGCAAGAGGCAGCATAAAAGAGAAAGATCGAGCAAAAAAGACCTCTTGGGGTTGTATGGTTAAGTAATTAAGCGTAGACGGTGGATGCCTTGGCAGTCAGAGGCGATGAAGGACGTATTAACTTGCGAAAAGCCCAGATAAGGCAGTAAAAGCCATTTNCGCCGGGAGCGTAACGTGTTACGTGACCAAGCAAAAGTTAAGCAAGAGGCAGCATAAAAGAGAAAGATCGAGCAAAAAAGACCTYTTGGGGTTGTATGGTTAAGTRAYTAAGCGTAGACGGTGGATGCCTTGGCAGTCAGAGGCGATGAAGGACGTATTAACTTGCGAAAAGCCCAGATAAGGCAGTAAAAGCCATTTGAATCTGGGATRTCCGAATGGGGAAACCCACCTGCATAAGCAGGTATCTTAGCGTGAATACATAGCGCTAAGAGGCGAACTCGGGGAACTGAAACATCTAAGTACCCGAAGGAAAAGAAATCAATTGAGATTCCGGCAGTAGCGGCGAGCGACCCCGGATTAGCCCTTAAGCAGACTTGGCGTTAGGTGAACAGGTTGGAAAACCTGGCAATAAAGGGTGATAGCCCCGTAACCGACGGCGCCATATTTGTGAAAACGAGTAGGACGGGACACGTGATATCTTGTCTGAACATGGGGGGACCATCCTCCAAGGCTAAATACTCCTGACTGACCGATAGTGAACCAGTACCGTGAGGGAAAGGCGAAAAGAACCCCTGTGAGGGGAGTGAAATAGAACCTGAAACCGTCTACGTACAAGCAGTGGGAGCCTCCTWGTGGGGTGACCGCGTACCTTTTGTATAATGGGTCAGCGACTTAATGTTAGTAGCAAGGTTAACCGCATAGGGGAGCCGTAGGGAAACCGAGTCTTAACTGGGCGTRTAGTTGCTAGCATTAGACCCGAAACCGAGTGATCTAGCCATGGGCAGGTTGAAGGTTGAGTAACATCAACTGGAGGACCGAACTCACTAACGTTGAAAAGTTAGGAGATGACCTGTGGCTAGGGGTGAAAGGCCAATCAAACTCGGAGATAGCTGGTTCTCCCCGAAAGCTATTTAGGTAGCGCCTCGGACGAACACTACTGGGGGTAGAGCACTGTTAAGGCTAGGGGGTCATCCCGACTTACCAACCCTTTGCAAACTCCGAATACCAGTAAGTGCTATCCGGGAGACACACGGCGGGTGCTAACGTCCGTCGTGGAGAGGGAAACAACCCAGACCGCCAGCTAAGGTCCCAAAGTTATCGCTAAGTGGGAAACGATGTGGGAAGGCTCAGACAGCCAGGATGTTGGCTTAGAAGCAGCCATCATTTAAAGAAAGCGTAATAGCTCACTGGTCGAGTCGGCCTGCGCGGAAGATGTAACGGGGCTAAGCGATACACCGAAGCTGCGGCAATGTCCTTATGGATATTGGGTAGGGGAGCGTTGTGTAAGCYGTTGAAGGTGTGCTGAGAGGCATGCTGGAGGTATCACAAGTGCGAATGCTGACATGAGTAACGATAAAGGGGGTGAAAAACCTCCTCGCCGGAAGACCAAGGGTTCCTGTCCAACGTTAATCGGGGCAGGGTAAGTCGGCCCCTAAGGCGAGGCCGAAAGGCGTAGTCGATGGGAAACGGGTTAATATTCCCGTACTGCTRCTTACTGCGATGGGGGGACGGAGAAGGCTAGGTGGGCCTGGCGATGGTTGTCCAGGTTCAAGGGTGTAGGCTGTAATCTTAGGCAAATCCGGGATTACRYACGGTCGAGACCCGATGTCGAGCCACCAAGGTGGTGAAGTCATTGATGCCATGCTTCCGGGAAAAGCCTCTAAGCTTCAGGTAAGTAGGAACCGTACTCCAAACCGACACAGGTGGTCGGGTAGAGAATACCAAGGCGCTTGAGAGAACTCGGGTGAAGGAACTAGGCAAAATGGTACCGTAACTTCGGGAGAAGGTACGCTGCCCACGGTGAAGTCCCTTGCGGATGGAGCTATGGGCAGTCGCAGATACCAGGTGGCTGCAACTGTTTATTAAAAACACAGCACTGTGCAAAATCGAAAGATGACGTATACGGTGTGACGCCTGCCCGGTGCCGGAAGGTTAATTGATGTGGTTATCGCAAGAGAAGCCATTGATCGAAGCCCCGGTAAACGGCGGCCGTAACTATAACGGTCCTAAGGTAGCGAAATTCCTTGTCGGGTAAGTTCCGACCTGCACGAATGGCGTAATGATGGCCACGCTGTCTCCACCCGAGACTCAGTGAAATTGAAATCGCAGTGAAGATGCTGTGTACCCGCGGCTAGACGGAAAGACCCCGTGAACCTTTACTACAGCTTGGCACTGAACATTGAGCCTACATGTGTAGGATAGGTGGGAGGCTTTGAAACGGCGACGCCAGTTGTCGTGGAGCCATCCTTGAAATACCACCCTTGTATGTTTGATGTTCTAACTTAGCCCCSTTATCSGGGGTGAGGACAGTGCCTGGTGGGTAGTTTGACTGGGGCGGTCTCCTCCCAAAGYGTAACGGAGGAGCACGAAGGTGGGCTAATCACGGTCGGACATCGTGAGGTTAGTGCAATGGCATAAGCCCGCTTAACTGCGAGAGTGACGGCTCGAGCAGGTACGAAAGTAGGTCATAGTGATCCGGTGGTTCTGAATGGAAGGGCCATCGCTCAACGGATAAAAGGTACTCCGGGGATAACAGGCTGATACCGCCCAAGAGTTCATATCGACGGCGGTGTTTGGCACCTCGATGTCGGCTCATCACATCCTGGGGCTGAAGTCGGTCCCAAGGGTATGGCTGTTCGCCATTTAAAGTGGTACGCGAGCTGGGTTTAGAACGTCGTGAGACAGTTCGGTCCCTATCTGCCGTGGGCGTTGGATGATTGAGGGGAGCTGCTCCTAGTACGAGAGGACCGGAGTGGACGAACCGCTGGTGTTCGGGTTGTGTCGCCAGACGCATTGCCCGGTAGCTAAGTTCGGCACAGATAAGCGCTGAAAGCATCTAAGCGCGAAGCTGGCCCCGAGATGAGTCATCCCTAGAGCTTCGAGCTCTCTAAAGGGCTTGTGTCGCCAGACGCATTGCCCGGTAGCTAAGTTCGGCACAGATAAGCGCTGAAAGCATCTAAGCGCGAAGCTGGCCCCGAGATGAGTCATCCCTAGAGCTTCGAGCTCTCTAAAGGGTTGTTCTAGACTAGAACGTTGATAGGCAGGGTGTGTAAGCGCTGTGAGGCGTTGAGCTAACCTGTACTAATTGCCCGTGMGGCTTAACCATACAACACCCAAGAGGTTTTGGGTTGGACTTRAAATAAAGCCAGTTGATTGTGGCGAGAACGAAACAGCTTTCTAGATACGTGTTTTGACTGAAAAGTGAAGACACACCAAATTTTGCTTGGCGACCATAGCGCTTTGGACCCACCTGAYYCCATGCCGAACTCAGTAGTGAAACGAAGCAGCGCCGATGGTAGTGTGGGGTCTCCCCATGTGAGAGTAGGACATCGCCAGGCTCTCATTGCTTATCTTGTTGATAGCTCGATGCTTTTGATATCTGCGATGCTCATGTATTGGCATACACTGCGCGTCTCGATTCAAAATCCTCATCGCATCAAACAAGATAATCTAATTAGNCAGTAGTGAAACGAAGCAGCGCCGATGGTAGTGTGGGGTCTCCCCATGTGAGAGTAGGACATCGCCAGGCTCTCATTGCTTATCTTGTTGATAGCTCGATGCTTTTGATATCTGCGATGCTCATGTATTGGCATACACTGCGCGTCTCGATTCAAAATCCTCATCGCATCAAACAAGATAATCTAATTAGAGCTTAATGTTGGGCTTTAGTTAGCAAAAATTTAAGCATCAAAGCAGATATGTGTAAGACTTTGATAAGTAGAAATACAAAGCCCTGACCTAACGGTCGGGGCTTTTTTGTATCTTTAATCTTTGATGAAAAACCAATAGAGCCCTGGCCTGACGGTCAGGGCTTTCTTTTTTTGATCGAGTGTCCCCGCCGGCGCGTATTAATGCCCCGGGAGGTACCATTATGGTAACTGTATTCTATGACAGCATGTGTCCTTTGTGTGTGAAAGAAATGCGTAAGCTCTCGCGTTGGGATGGCGACGATGCGCTGCGATTGGTTGATATCCACCAAGCGGATTTTTCCATTGATTTTCCCAACGTTGATCCCAGCTCGGCGAATCGTATTTTGCATGCACAAGATAGTGACGGGCAAATGGTGTATGGTTTAGATGCAACCTATGTAGCGTGGGATGCGGTTGGAAAAGGCGCTTGGGTGAGTTGGTTACGCTGGCCGGTTATTGCGTGGTTTGCAGACAAAGCCTATCTTTTCTTTGCCCAGCACCGTTATCGGATCTCGGCGATTTTGACGGGCCAAGCACGCTGCCAACAATGTCAGATTAAATAAGGAAACCCATGTCACTGAGCGTGTATGAGAAAGAAGCCATCGTTGCGATGGAAAAACGCTACCGTGCGACTTTTGTGAACAGCTTATCAGGATTTAAATCAGCCAACTTGTTGGGCACCAGCGATACAAACCAACAAACCAATTTATGTATTGTGAGCTCAGTGTTTCATCTCGGAGCAAACCCTGCGTTAATGGGGGTGATAATCCGCCCTGATACTGTGCCGCGTGATACGTTGGAAAACATTAGAGCGACGGGGTTTTATACACTTAATCACGTACAAAAAGAGATGATTGTGGCGGCTCATCAAACGTCAGCGCGTTACCCTCACGATATCTCTGAATTTGATCAGGTTGGTTTGACGCCTTTATGGCGTGAAAAGTTTGGTGCGCCTTTTGTACAAGAAGCCGCGATCCGCCTTGGTCTTGTTCTCCGTGAAGAGCATACGATGGCGATCAATGGTACTCACTTGTTAGTGGGGGAAATAATCGAAGCGCACGTGCCAGACAGTTGTGTCAGTGAGGATGGTTTTGTCGACATCGAGCAAGCAGGCACCGTTGCCTTGAGCGGATTAGATTGCTACCACACCTCCAGCCGTGTTGGTCGTCTGAGTTATGCTAAACCTGACTGCCAGCCAGAGTGGCTTGATTAGCGGGTACGAGCCATATAATAGGCATTAACAAACTCGCCGTTACGGAACGCAAACTGTTTGGCGGTGCCTTCAATTTCAAAGCCAAATTTTTGATAGAGGTGGATCGCAGCCGCGTTATCCGTGTAAACGGTTAGCTCTATCCGTGATACGTTCAGCCAGTTTTCGGCTAAATCGATCGCTTTTTCCATGAGCGCACTGCCTATGCCGCGGCCTTGATAGGCATCATGAACGCCCATGCCAATATCTGCAACGTGGCGACGGCGAGGATTCGCGGCAATGACGAAGCCGAGATTACCGACCACTTTTCCCTCTAGTTCGGCAACCAATGGGTATACGCCATCAGGTACCTGATTAAGTCGCTTTTCCCACATGGCAAGGCTCGGCATCGGCAATTGCAAGGTGCCCGCTTGGGTTTTGGGTTGCGCATAGATATCACGTATCGCCGGAATGTCGTCGGCGTGGTATTGACGAATAATCAGAGACATAACACATCCTTATGGTGAGCTTGCCTTTCTAATAAGCCATGGAATTAAAAATAAATCAACAGCTTATATTGAATGGGTTACTGATTATTCACTCTAAATGTAGATCCAGCGGCGTTTTACTTGCTCGGCCACCGGTTTCCCGAGTCAGTCGAGGGACTAAATAGCCGGAGAGCTGCTCGATAATCTCCTGCATTAAGGCGCGCGCTTCATCGTCTGAGACTAAAAAGTGAGCGGCGCCTTGGACTTTATCCAATACATGCAGGTAGTAAGGTAAAACGCCGGCATCAAATAGTCGTTGACTCAGTGCCACCAACGCATCCGCACTGTCATTCACCCCTTTTAGCAGCACGCTTTGATTGAGCAGCGTAATTCCCGCTTGTCGCAATGTGTGGAGCTTATCGCTTAACTCGGTATCTATCTCATTGGCATGATTGATGTGAGTAACCATCACCACTTGCAGGCGTGAGCGAGACAAACGTTCAGTAAGCGCAGAGGTGATACGCGCAGGGATCACCACCGGCAGACGAGAGTGAATGCGTAGCCGTTTCACATGATTCATCGGCTCAATGGCGCTGATAAGCCAATCGAGCTCCTCATCTTTGGCCATCAGGGGATCGCCGCCGGATAAGATCACTTCGTCAATTTCATGATGTGCAGCGATATAATCCAATGCACCTTGCCATACGCGTTTGCTGCCCTTGTTATCCTGATAAGGAAAATGGCGACGGAAGCAATAGCGGCAATTTATCGCGCAGCCTCCTTTAACGATCAGTAATACGCGGTTGTGGTATTTATGCAATAACCCAGGAATCGCATTATCTTGCTCTTCAAGCGGATCAGCGCTGAAGCCCTCTACCTCATTAAACTCCTGCGCGATAGGTAACACTTGCTTAAGCAGCGGGTCGTTCGGATTGCCTTTTTCCATTCGGGCAACAAAACTGCGAGGAACGCGTTGTGAAAACAAGCGGCGCGCGGCAAAACCGGACGTCCATTCCTCAGGTGAAATTTCAAGCAGTTGCAGCAATTCACTGGGATCTGTGATCGCCTCTGCGAGTTCTTTGATCCAGTTTCGCTCAACAGCAGGCTGGATTCGGGTTATGATGTGCGACATTTGTGAAAACTCGAAGATGTTAAGAGGATCAAGATGGCGTCTTTCAGCACCAATGAATTCCGCGGCGGCATGAAAATTATGCTCGATAATGAGCCGTGTGTCATTACCGAAAATGAATTTGTGAAACCAGGTAAAGGCCAAGCCTTTAACCGGGTCAAACTGCGTAAGCTGATCTCTGGCAAAGTCTTGGAAAAGACTTTTAAATCCGGTGATACAGTTGAAGCGGCCGATGTGATTGAAGTGGATATGGATTACCTTTATACCGATGGTGAATTCTTCCACTTTATGAACAACGAAACCTTTGAACAAATTGCGGCCAATGAAAGTGCCGTCGGTGAGAATGTTAAATGGTTGGTTGAAAACAACAGCTGTACGCTTACCCTTTGGAATGGCGATCCGATTGTGGTCACACCGCCTAATTTCGTTGAACTAGAAGTGACGGAAACGGATCCTGGCCTAAAAGGGGATACCCAAGGCACAGGCGGTAAGCCGGCAACATTGACCACAGGTGCGGTTGTACGAGTGCCTTTATTTATTCAAATCGGTGAAGTACTCAAAGTCGATACGCGCTCTGGCGAGTATGTTGGACGCGTAAAATAATGACCGACAATAAAAAGCCCTGAGTGTGATTCACCAGGGCTTTTTGTTTTATTGCTTTTAGCACACGCTAGATCATCAATACTAAAAGCGCGGCGACGACACTGACCGTAAATGCAATCGCATAACAGACAACTTTGCCTGCCAAGCCGATATGCAGCTTAAGGTCGTGCAGGCCATGGTGAATGCGGTGCATCGCATGCCACATGGGTAGTGCTAAGGTGGCGAGGATAAGTAACTTGCCCAGCCAATGTTCGGCAAACATCATGACACGGTCATAGCTGAGTGCGCTGGGATCAATAATACCAAGCGGCACTAAGATCCCTAAAATCAGCACGGTAATAGGGGTGAACATGGCGAACCAAGTCCCCCCAGCACCAAATAAACTCCACCAAATTGGCTCATCGGAACGTTTTGGTTTGGGATCGATCATAACACCTCCTAAATGAGCACCAAGGCGATCAGTGATACTACAGCCACAGCGCCCCATTGTGCGCCAATCACCCATTTACTATCCAATAGCTTCCCTTTGATTCGAATTGGCATGACTTGTGGCATCATGCTGAAAAACGTCGTGGCGTGGAACAAGCTGGCGATTAACGCGACCAGATTGAGTAACACCACAACTGGATGGGCCATATAGTCAAGCCATCCCTGCCAAGCCTGTGGGCCTTGTACCAAGCAAATTAATCCCGCGGTTAGGCTGAGAGTAAAGAAGACTAAAGGCAGCACAGTTGCTTCTCGTAGCATGTAGAAGCGATAAAACGGGTGGTGCAGCCACCAAGTACGAGGCATAGGCCGTACATAAGGTTTACGGTTACTCATCCTGTTACCTCCTTCCCTTCTTTATTGGGATTAAACATGGCGATCACCATATCTTGCGTGGAGGCCACTTTTCCTTGGTTAACCGCACCAGCAGGATCGACCCCTTTAGGGCACACTTGTGAGCAATAGCCAACAAACGTACACCCCCAGGCGCCGTTATCACTATTAATCAGTGGCATACGCTCGTGTTGACCACCGTCGCGACTGTCCAGGTTATAACGATGCGCAAGTGTAATGGCGGCGGGACCTAAAAAGTCAGGGTTGAGGCCAAATTGCGGACACGCCGCGTAACAAAGACCGCAATTAATACAGGCTGCGAACTGCTTGTAGCGCGCCATTTGTTCAGGCGTTTGCGTATTAGGCCCGTCTTCGGGGCGGCGGTCATTACCTAAAATATACGGTTTGATCGCTTCAAGACGTTCAATAAATGGTGTCATATCCACCACCAGATCTTTTTCGATCGCAAAGTTAGCCAAAGGCTCAATCAGTACCCCTTTGGGGTAATCACGTAAAAACGCTTTACAGGCTAGCTTTGGCACGCCATCAACCATCATGCCACACGAGCCACAAATGGCCATGCGACAAGACCAGCGATAAGACAGTGACTTATCCAGGTTATCCTTGATATAACCCAGCGCATCCAGAACCGACATGGTTTCGTCACCGGTGACCACGAAGTCTTGCGTGTAGGGGGCCTCATCCGTTGCGGGATCATACCTGAGCACTGAGACCTGATAGGTAGCTTGCGTCATTTTGCGTGCTCCTCTTGTTGGTCGGCGCTGTCACGATTCGCTTGCTCTGCCGCATCACCATACAGTCGTGCTTGAGGTTGTGACTTGGTTATTTTGACATCGCCATAGTCGATGCGAGGGCCATGCTCTGCTTGATAGAACGCCAAAGTATGCTTGAGATAGTTTTCATCATCACGGCTGGTGCAGCCTTCATCAAGACGTTGGTGTGCGCCGCGTGACTCTTTACGCTGTATCGCGGAATGTGCCATGGCTTCGGCGACTTCTAGGCCATAGCCTACTTCAATGGCGTACAGCAGGTCGGTATTAAACACACTGCCTTTATCTTGAATGCTGATATTTTGGTAGCGAGCTTTCAGTTCGGCAATTTTATCAATCGTGGCCTGCATTAAGTCTTCTCGACGATAAATACCACAACCCGCTTCCATGGTTTCACCGAGCTCGCGACGAATATCCGCCCAGTTTTCTTCTCCTTGATTAGAGAGCAACTGATCAATGTGCGCTTTCACGTCTTGAATTTGAGCGTCGATGGCCGCTTGGTTCCAATCTGTGAAACTGCTAGCACGCTTGGCAGCGCCCTCACCGGCTAAACGACCGAAGACAGCAAGCTCGGCGAGCGAGTTTGAACCAAGACGATTGGCGCCGTGTAAGCCAACAGAAGAGCACTCACCGACTGCAAATAGGCCTTTAACACGTGTTTCCGTTTGCGCGTCGGTTTCGATCCCTCCCATGGTGTAATGCACCGTTGGGCGGATAGGGATCGGCTCTTTGGCTGGGTCAACATTGACATAGGCTTTCGCCAGCTCACAGATAAAGGGTAGGCGCTCTTGAATATAGTCTTCACCCAGGTGGCGCAAGTCGAGATGCACCACATCACCGAGTGTGTGCTTGATGGTGTTGCCTTTTTGTTGCTCGTGCCAAAAAGCCTGAGAGACTTTATCGCGCGGGCCAAGCTCCATGTATTTATTCTTCGGTTGACCGACCGGCGTTTCTGGGCCCATACCGTAATCTTGCAAGTAACGATAACCGTCTTTGTTGACAATAATGCCGCCTTCACCTCGGCAGCCTTCGGTCATTAAGATACCTGTCCCCGGCAATCCGGTTGGATGATATTGCACAAATTCCATATCGCGTAGTGGAATCCCGTGACGATACGCCATGGCCATGCCATCACCGGTGACAATGCCACCATTGGTGTTACAGCTATATACTCGGCCGGCCCCCCCGGTTGCCAATACGACCGACTTGGCTTTGATACAGACCAGCTCGCCTTCTGCCATGTGTAAGGCAATCAACCCCTGTACCTGCCCCTCATCGATAATCAAATCGACAACAAAATATTCGTCTAGGCGCTGGATTTGTGGGTATTTGACCGAGGTTTGGAATAAAGTATGCAACATGTGAAAGCCGGTTTTATCGGCAGCGAACCACGTCCGCTCCACTTTCATACCGCCGAATCGACGCACATTAATGCTGCCGTCGTCTTTACGGCTCCAAGGGCACCCCCATTGCTCCAATTGCACCATTTCATGGGCGCAATTTTTAACAAAGTAGTCGACAACGTCTTGCTCACATAACCAATCGCCGCCGCTGACGGTATCATTAAAATGATTGTCTAAGCTGTCCTCGTCCTTGATGACGGCCGCTGAGCCACCTTCGGCTGCCACAGTGTGTGAGCGCATCGGGTAGACCTTAGACACCAATGCAATATTAAGAGAGGGATCGGCCTCTGCAGCCGCAATAGCGGTGCGCAGTCCAGCGCCACCGGCGCCGATAACTGCAATATCTGTAGTGAGAGTCCGCACGTTCATCCTCCAGTGTTATAGGGAAAGCCAGTGCTTGGCTTGTTTATTGTTGTGCTGTCATAGTAGGCAATCTCGTCTGCGTAAAAATTGACTCAGTCGGGGAATTGCCGCGATTTTGCGGGCATGGGTGTTAAATTGCATAAAAGTGTGAGATGAATCGGTAAGTGTGCGATAGCGTTGAAAAAGCGCGCAAGACTTGCAATAGAAATGCGCCATGTGACACGCCAATATTGCGTAACAAGCAAGCAGGAAGGCGCTTGTTATTTTGCTCGCTGGCGATAGACTGGCGCCATGGTGCGAACAGAGAATTTTTTATGACCTTAACCACGCAATGGCCACCAACTGCGTCGCTAGAGCAACTGAAAAAGCGAGCCGATATCATGGCACGTCTTCGGCAATTTTTTGCTGACCGTGGCGTATGGGAAGTGGATACGCCAGCACTTAGCCAAGCGGCGGTCACCGATGTGCACCTACATAGCTTTACAACGTCTTTGGTTGGGCCTGGTTTCGCTGACGGCGTGTCGTTGCACTTAATGACCAGCCCTGAGTTTCATATGAAGCGGTTATTGGCCGCGGGGAGCGGACCGATTTACCAAATCAGTAAAGCGTTTCGTAACGAAGAAGCTGGCCGTTACCACAATCCGGAATTTACCATGCTCGAATGGTATCGCCCTGGTTTTGATCACCACCAGTTGATGGATGAAATGGATGCGCTGTTGCAAGTGGTACTCAGGTGCCAAGGTGCGACGCGAATGAGCTATCAAGCGGCTTTTCAATCATGCACTGGACTTTGTCCATTACGCGCGGATATTCCTCAGCTGCGCGCACTTGCGGCCACCCAGGGATTGGCCGATATCACCCAAGATGAGACAGATAAAGATACCTTGTTGCAACTGCTTTTCTCGGTGATGGTGGAGCCCAATATTGGCTTACAGGCGCCTGTTTTTGTTTATGACTTTCCTGCATCACAAGCCGCGCTGGCAAAAATCAGCGAAGCAGACGCGCGCGTCGCACATCGGTTTGAGGTGTATTACCAAGGGATTGAGCTGGCAAATGGTTTTTATGAGTTGCAAGACGCTTGCGAACAGCGTCGGCGGTTTGAGGCGGATAACCAAGCGCGGATTGCACGAGGATTAGTGCCACAACCTATCGATACGCACTTGCTCGCCGCATTAGAGGCAGGCTTACCCGATTGTGCGGGCGTGGCGCTGGGTGTTGACCGCTTAGTCATGCTGGCTTTGGGGTGTGACCATATTGATGCGGTGACCGCGTTTCCTGTTTCGCGCGCTTAACAAGGCCGCACCGATAAAAACGCCGCCCGAAGACGGCGTTTAGGGCAGGGACCGGTTTAGACTTTAAATTTAGATAAGTCTTGATGCATGTCTTGAGCCGCCTGCGCCATGCTGTCACCTTGGTCGCCTGTGGCGCTCGCTTGTTGATGGATCTCGTAGGAGAGATCTTTTACCGCTTGGGTATTGCGATTAATATCGTCGGTGACCGCGCGCTGCTCTTCTGCGGCGCTGGCAATTTGAATCGCCATTTCTGAAATCCGCCCAATCGCAGTGGTGATTTGGTTGAGACGCTCACTCGCAGCTTCAGCACGATCAACGCTTGATGTCGCCATCTCATTACTTTGGGTCATATCATCCACGGCCCGTTGCGTCGTGTGCTGTAGAGTCTCAATCATATTGCGAATTTCTTCGGTAGAGTCGTGTGTCCGTTGGCTTAATACCCGTACTTCATCGGCGACTACCGCAAAGCCGCGCCCTTGTTCACCCGCGCGTGCCGCTTCTATCGCCGCATTCAATGCCAACAGGTTGGTTTGTTCCGCCACCCCTTGTATGGTCGCAATAATTTGGTTAATACTCTGCGCGTTTTCATCCAGTTCACGGATCACATTGGTGGCGCGCTCGACTTGCTGAGCCAATTGGGTGATGGCGTCGCGGTTGTCACCCACCACACTTAACCCTTCTTGGCATGATTGCTCCGCTTGTTGCGCCGAAGTGGCGGTATCCTCGGCATGGCTGGCCACTTCGTTGGCGGTGGTTGACATCTCATGGATCGCGGTAGCAATTTGGTCGACATCGTTTTGCTGCTTGTCGACTAATTGACTCGATTGTAACGCATGGGTTCGGCATTCCTCGGCGCTTTGCGACAATGTCATACTTTGATTGACCGCTTTACCGACCATTTGCTGAAGTTGTGCAAGGAAGGCGTTAACGTACTCGGCCAATTCACCAATTTCATCGCGACGGGCTATGTTGATCCTTTGGGTCAGATCACCTTCACCGGCAGAGAGCGTCCGCACCGCCGCGGTTAATTCACCCAACGGCTTGAGTAATTGTTTAATCAGGGCCCCGGCGATAAAGGCAATCACGACAAAAAGAATGACAGAGGCGATCACCACAAAAGTAATTTGCTCTGATACGGAGGCGTAAGCTTGCGCTTTATCTTCGACAATACCCAGCGTCCAATCGGTGTTGGGGACGGTTATTGCAGCAAGCAGTTTTTCTTTGCCGTTGAGCTCAAAGGTGGTGAGTTGGCGTTGCGCACTGGCATTGGCCATAAAGTTGCGAGTCAGCTCGTCATCCAGATCGGTGAGCGGTTGGCGACTTAAGTCCGTATCACGATACGCGACGAGGCGATTTTCACCGTCGACCAAAAAGGCAAAGCCATTACTGAGCTTCAAATTGAGCACCTGCTCGACGATATCAGTCACGGTGACATCGGCGGCGATCACACCTTGGTATTGGCCATTAAAGGCCTTGGCTAAACTGACCACTAGGCTACCGTCAAAATCCTGATAGGGCTCAGTAATAATAAGTTCATTGACTCCACTCGCACTCTGGTACCAGGGCCGTGTGCGCGGATCGTAATCCGCTGGCCAGTCTTCACTTTTATCACCATAAGCAATGCGTCCATCGCTAAACCCAGCATAAACGGATAAAAAGTGTCCCGCACGCTTCGTCACTAGCAGTTCACGATCGACATTGACGTTATTCGCAATCAGCGTCTCATTGGCCAGAAGCATATCGGCACGCGTACTTAACCAGCTATCAATGAACTGAGTGGTAGCATCACCGACATCATGCATTTGTTTGGTAATGCTGGTGGTGGTTTCAGTTTGGAGCTGACGCACAGAAATGCTGGCAAGCACCGCACTGACCAGCGCGACGATAAAGGCAATAGCCACAATAATTTTCAGCTTAATTGTCGGCTTGGGCATAGACACATTTCCATCTCATTAAAAAATATCTTTGAGTGTATACGCAAGGCTTACAGCAAAGTTAGATCAATGAGGCAAATCGCGTTGATAAGTGAGGACAAGGAATCGTTGAACGCAGAATTTGTGATCTTTCTGCCAATAGAGAGGCTGCCTACTGGTATAGGCAGCCTGGTTGCATCGCCGTGTTCATATCGTTGACGCGTTAGACTTTAAATTTAGACAAGTCACTGTGCATCGCCTGCGCGTCTTGCGCCATTTGCTCGCCTTGCTCCCCCGTTTCGTTCGATTTTTGATGAAGCTCCAGTGATAAATCGCGCACCGCTTGGGTATTGCGATTGATATCTTCAGTGACGGCACGTTGCTCTTCAGCCGCGCTGGCAATTTGTGCCGCCATTTCGGAGATATCGCCAATCGCGCGTGTGATTTGATTGAGTTTATCACTGGCTGAGGCGGCGCGATCGACACTGGAGGTTGCCATTTCGTTACTTTGGGTCATGCCATCCACCGCACGTTGTGTCGTGTTCTGCAGCGTTTCTATCATATTGCGGATTTCTTCGGTGGAGTCGTGCGTGCGTTGACTCAGTACACGTACCTCGTCAGCGACCACCGCAAACCCTCGGCCTTGCTCACCAGCACGCGCAGCCTCGATCGCGGCGTTAAGCGCCAGTAGGTTCGTTTGCTCGGCAATCCCTTGGATGGTGGAAATGATTTGATTAATGCTTTGCGAGTTTGTGTCTAGCTCTCGAATCACATTGGTGGCTTGTTCGACCTGTTCTGCCAACTGTGTGATCGCGTCACGGTTACTTTCCACGACCTCTAAGCCATCTCGGCATGAACTTTCTGCTTCTTGGGCTGAACGAGCGGTTTGTTCGGCATTGCTGGCCACTTCATTGGCAGTGGCTGACATTTGGTGAATGGCGGTCGCGATTTGATCGACATCACCTTGCTGTTGTCCGACCAAACCGGTCGACTGATGCGCAAGATTTCGACATTGGTCCGCGCGTTCAGACAATCCCACACTTTGGGTGACGCTTCGACCAATCATGGCTTGCAATTGCGCTAAAAACGCATTGACGTGTCCGGCTAACTCACCGATTTCATCGTGGCGCACAATATCAAGACGCTGAGTAAGATCGCCATTGCCTTGCGATAAGGAACTTACTGCGTGCGTCAGCTGAGTCAGCGGGGCCAGCATACGGTGAATGAGGAAGCCGGCAATAAAAGCGATAACGACAAACAAAATCACCGACGTGACCAACGTGGAGACTATTTGCTCGGAAACGGAGGCAAACGCCAGTTGTTTGTCTTGAACCACCCCTAGACTCCAGTTAGCGCCTTCCACTTTTGTGACCGCAATGAGTTTTTCGCGGCCATCGCCATCGAACGTCACGGTGCCCAGTGCTTGGCTGTTTCGTGCATTTTGGATGAAGGCTGGTGTGAGCTCATCGTCGACCTGCGTTAAAGCTTTTCCACTCAGCGCGGTATCGCGATAGGCGACCACCTTATTGTTGCTATCAACCAAAAACGCGAAGCCTTCGTTGGGTAGGCGTACGTTAAGCACCTCTTTGACAATGGCGTCGACAGATAAGTCAGCAGCAATAACCCCTTCGAACTGTTGATTAAATGCTTTAGCAAAGCTGATGACCATGCCAGCGCCATTGGCATCGACATAAGGAGGCGTAATAATTAAATCGTTTGCCGCATTGGCTTGCTTATACCAAGGACGTGAACGAGGGTCATAGTCGGTTGGCCAGCTTTCGGTTTTATCACCATAGGCGATGGTTCCATCAGCAAAGCCGGCATAGACGGTAAGAAAATCACCCTGGCGTTTGGTCAGTAATAATTCGCGATCAACATTCGGTTGGCTAGCAATCAAAGGCACATTCGCGACGAGCATTTTGCTGCGGATGTCGAGCCATTCTTCGATAAAGTTGCTCGTTGATAGCCCCACATCTCTCATTTGAGCGGTGACGCTTTGTTCGGTTTCTGCTTCAAGTTGATTGACTGAAAACCATGCCTGTACTGCACTGACTAAGGCGACGACCAAAGCAACCGCAAGTAATATTTTGGTCTTGATGGTAAATTTCATTAAAGATCCCTCGTACTACCACACTATGACGACACTTTCTTATTGAGTATCTGCTTAATTGTAGAAAGCTTGAGCCTGGGAGGGGATAGAATTAAAAAAAAGTTTTCCTCTCAAGCTCGCTAACGCCTGCATCACTCGTGTTATCCCATTTTTAACCAATAAAAAATAGACACTTATGTAAAATGGAAACGACTTATCGGTTTTTTGTCTCATCGATGAAACGCCTGTCAGGTTAATAAGACAACCCCGCCATAAACCAGCATCAAACCACTAACCCCGAGAATAAGGCCGACTTTGACCAGATCTTGACTACTGATAAACCCCGTGGAGTAAGCGAGCGAGTTGGGAGGGGTCGATACCGGTAAAATCATGCCGAGAGAGGCGGAAAAAGCGACAACAATGAGCAAGCCTTGCATGCCGCCAATGCTTGCTAACGCTGGCATGGAAGAGGCAATCGCCGCCGCAATCGGCATTAACAAGTTTGCGGTCGCTGTATTGGACATAAAATTAGCCATCAGCCAGCAAATCACCGATAAGGTAATTAAAACGGTCATGGCAGTGAGCAAGCTGTAATCCACTGCATGGGCGAGGGCTGCGGCGAGACCGGTTTGATCCAGTGCGATCCCCATTGCAATCCCGCCGGCGACCAGCCAAAGCACATCCCAGTTAATTTGCTTAAGCTCTGGCTTACCAATGATCCCTGTCAGGGTAAAAATAGCCAGAGGGATCACCGCGACGACATACGTATTCATGCCATGAGCGCCTGTGGTGAGCCACAGAACAATGGTCAGCGCAAAGGTAATATAAACGGTATAGGCTTGCCAGCTTTGTAAAAAACGGCCTTCTAACGCAAGCTCCACTCGAGTGTGTTGACTGCGAAAGAGGCGTTGTAACAGCCACCAAGCAAAACTGAGTTGGACGATCACGAAGGGGAGCCCCATCTTCATCCAGTCTAAAAAGGAGACTTGATATTCGCCGGTTAAATACTGTAGCGCGATCGCGTTTGGCGGTGTGCCGATAGGGGTAGCGATTCCTCCGGTATTCGCGGCGACCGGAATGCAAAGCACCATCGCTTTAATTAACGGATCGCCTTTGGGTAGCACACTGATAATGGGCGCTAATAGGGCCAACATCATGACAGTTGTCGCGGTATTGGACATAAACATTGAAAATACCGCCGTGATCAACATCAGCCCCAGCATAATGAACTTGGGGTGTTGGCCGAAAGGTTTGAGTAACACGCGGGCAAGGTTAATGTCGAGCTGATATTTAGACGCCGCGATAGCCAACGAAAACCCACCCATAAACAGGATGATAATAGGCGATGAAAAGGCACTTAATATATCGGTGTAAGGAATTAACTCGCCACGCGGATGATGAGGCGTTATGCCACGAAACCAGTGCAAGCCTTTGTCTGAAATCATGATCAGTTGCAGGGTGATGATGAGCAAAGACGTAGAAAAAACGGGAACGGGCTCAAGCACCCACAATAACGCGGCCATTAAAAAGATGGCTAATAAGCGGTGCTGAATAATCGTAAGATCGGCAATAGGCAACCAATCAGTGGGGATGAGCAGTAATAATAAGGGGAAGCCGAGTGCGACAAGTAGCTTGATAAAACGAGCATTAACCACAAATACGCTCCTTCGTCATTGGTGGGCGACCGCGTCATGCCTTACAGTTGGATTGGCAAGCGCTTTATTGCTAACAGAATACCTCCAATAATACGGACCTTGCCTGTTGATTAACGGGAAAAATCTCCGAATTTCGACACAAAAAAGGGGCATAAATGCCCCTTATCTCACAATTTTTTCGATTACGCCTGCCGATGCGCGTAGGGCTGCCCCATTTGCGTAGGTGCGCCAGGGGTAACTTGGTCGTCGAAGTGCAGGGCACCGTTTGGAAAGAGGTTAATCACGGTTGAGCCCAGCTTGAATCGGCCCATCTCATCACCTTGGACAAAGTGAATCGCTTGCTCGCCCTCGGTCGGGTATTGCCAACGACGAATGCTGCCGCCAGTTGGCGGTGTCACCGTGCCCGCCCACGTGGTTTCAATGCTACCGACAATGGTCGCCCCCACTAAAATTTGCGCCATGGGGCCGAAATCTGTTTCAAAGAGACAGACAACACGCTCATTGCGCGCGAACAGGTTGGGAACGTTTTCTGCTGTTACCGGGTTGACTGAAAAGAGATCGCCAGGAATATAGATCATCTCGCGCAGTACCCCGTCGCATGGCATATGGACGCGGTGATAATCACGCGGTGAGAGATATAAGGTGGCGAACGCTCCCTCATCAAATTGGCTGGCGAGTGCTGCATCGCCGCCGATTAATTCGGTTAATGAAAAGTAGTGGCCTTTGGCTTGGATTAATTGCCCCTGCTCGATGCGTCCCGCTTGACTGACGCAGGCATCGGCAGGAAAAACCAAGGTATCATTATCGCCTTCGATGGGACGTAACGCAGGTTTTAGTTCACGGACAAAAAAATCATTAAAGGTACGATAGTAGCCAGGATCACTGACCTTTGCTTCGCCCATATCGACGTGATACTGCTTAATAAACCACTTAATCACCGAGGTTGTGAACCAGCCGCCTTTTAAGCTAGCCAATTTGCCCATGACTCGGGTAAGAGCGTGTTTCGGCGCAAGGTATTGCAGCCCGACTTTTAAATCGTCTCGCACAGTTTCGTCCTGACAAGTTATTGAATGTTAATTACGCTCAATGCGTGCTATGGATTGGCACGCAGTGTAGCGAATCAATACGTGTAGTGACAGCGGCTCACAGTTGCTTATTTCGTGAGAACTGTCGGTTATCTTTTGCTTCTTTCATGCTTTCAATAATGCGGTGGTAGCTGTCAAAGCGTTCGACACTAATATGGCCATCTTTGACCGCCTGACGAAGCAGGCAACCTGGGTCGTCGCCATGTTTGCAGTCGCGGAATTTGCACCCACCTAAATACTCACGAAATTCGACAAACCCATGGGCGATTTGTTCCGGCTCAAGGTGCCATAAACCGAACTCGCGCACGCCAGGCGAGTCAATGAGATCGCCCCCTTGGGCGAAATGATACAAGCGTGCCGCGGTCGTGGTGTGCTGCCCCAGACCTGAGTTTTCTGATACCTGATGCGTTTGCGCATGCACATCGGGTAACAAGGTATTGACCAAGCTTGATTTACCCACGCCTGATTGTCCCACGAACACACTGACATGTTGATCCAATTGTTCAACCAGTGTCGACATGCCCTCACCAGAATCGGCGCTCACCATCACCAAGGGATAGCCAATATCTCGATAGATATCGAGCAGCGTCTCGACCATTTCTCGGCCGTCATCATCCAGCAGGTCGACTTTATTGACCACAATGAGCGGGGCGATATTGAGTACTTCACACGCAATTAAGTAACGGTCGATAATATTGAGCGACAGCTCGGGTAAGATCGCGGCCACGATCACCACTTGATCGATATTGGCGGCAACGGGTTTAACGCCGTCATAGTAATCTGGCCGTGTTAGAACCGACATGCGATCATGTACCGCTTCAACCACGCCGGCAAATCCCTCGAGTGCTTCTTTGCCTGGGCGCCAAATGACGCGATCACCTGTTACCAGGCTACCGACGGAACGACGAAGATTGCACCGGTGTATTTTCCCTGTTTGCGGATCTTCAATGTCGGCATGTTGCCCAAATCGCGTGATCACTCGGCCTTCACGAGAAGACTCAAGGGCAGCATCTTCCCATTGGATGTCGTTATCATGCTGTTTGATCCGACGTTGCTGGTTCGATCGAACCCGCCGCAATTGGCCTTTAGTAAGCTTTTTCTTTTTTGCCACGTTGACTCTTATCAGTTAAGTTGGCTTTCATATCAAGCACAGTATGATACATGGTTTACCCATAAAAAAGGCAAGTTCAATGGCGTTCAGTGAAAACAATTTAATCTGGATCGATCTGGAAATGACCGGGCTCGATCCGGACACCCACAAGATCATTGAGATCGCAACGATTGTGACCGATGCACAGCTTAATATCCTGGCAGAAGGGCCGGTATTAGCGATCCATCAGCCGCAAAGCGAACTCGATAAAATGGACGATTGGTGTACGCAAACGCATACCCAGTCTGGTTTGGTTGCGCGTGTGCAACAAAGCCAAGTCAGTGAGCAAGCGGCTATTGAGAAAACGATCGCATTTTTATCTCAATGGGTACCCGCGGGGGCCTCCCCGATTTGTGGTAACAGTGTGGGCCAAGATCGTCGTTTTCTCTATCGTCATATGCCAGAGCTGGAGCGTTATTTTCACTATCGCACCGTGGACGTCAGTACGCTGAAAGAGCTTACGCGCCGTTGGCAGCCCGAAATACTGAATGCGTTTTCTAAAAAAGGCACCCATTTAGCCCTTGACGACATTCGGGAATCAATTGCAGAATTGCAGTTCTATCGCGAAAGGATCCTGACGATCTGATTTTCTTTTCGTCGATCTGTTGCTCTTTTGAGCGATCAAAAGAAAAAATCATAATTTTGCTTATCAGCACTTGCAACCCGGTTTTTTCTTCGTATAATTCGCAGCCCTAACGACGTGAATCGTCTGTTGAAAGCGACATTAGCTCAGCTGGTAGAGCGCAACCTTGCCAAGGTTGAGGTCACGAGTTCGAACCTCGTATGTCGCTCCAAATTAAATATCGATCTGATAGTGATCAGGTCGATCTAAGCGACACTAGCTCAGCTGGTAGAGCGCAACCTTGCCAAGGTTGAGGTCACGAGTTCGAACCTCGTGTGTCGCTCCAATTTAAAATTCGATGTTACGCATCGGCAATGCGACATTAGCTCAGCTGGTAGAGCGCAACCTTGCCAAGGTTGAGGTCACGAGTTCGAACCTCGTATGTCGCTCCAAATAACAATTCGGTATAAGCGACACTAGCTCAGCTGGTAGAGCGCAACCTTGCCAAGGTTGAGGTCACGGGTTCGAACCCCGTGTGTCGCTCCAATCACTTGGTTAACCGCAAGTGTGGCGTTACATATAGCGCCGTCTTTAATGCTGTGAAGCATCATCTCAAGCATCAAATTCACACCTTACGTACTTCCTCTGGAAACGGCGTATTGGTGTGCTTTTAATTACTAATGCACAGCTTTATCCACAAGATTCGTTTTGTGGATAACTTGGTTGATGAATTCTATAAAGCCCGCCACGCTGGTGATCTTGTCAGCAAGCACGAGGATGATGTTGTACACCTGTAATAAACACCATTTTTCTCTATTTAGCTGAAAATAAAGGGGAATAGTGTATTTTTTTCCAGGTTAACTAATGCTTTTCCACAGTGTTATTCACTATCGTGATCTTGCTCGCTTAATGCCCTGCCTATGTGTTTAACTATCAAAAAGTGCACCATAAACACACATTGCTTATTAGTTTTCCACATAATGTGAATGGCGTCATCTTTCTGCTATTTAACAGTGCTAAGCGTCTCGCGGTAACCCTTTTTCAATGATGCGCACCAGGCGGCGAGTGCCGGTGGGGAGTACGGCCACATCAATGCGCTGTCGTTTGCTTTCTTGCTCACCGAGCGCCCACTCTATATGTGCATCAACCAATGCATCCTCTCCATGTCGGGCTCGTAAGCTCGCAACGATCTCTGGATCATAAGGCGCGTTGCCCATCGCGATAGCAAGATTGCGTCGCCACTTTTTAATCCCAATACGACGAATAGCCGACCCTTGCGTTAAGGATAAAAAAGTGTCCTCATCCCAATTAAAAAGTGTGGTGAGCGGCTGTTGATCAAGGCTAGGGCGACAGTGAAAGTCGGCTTCTAAGGTGAGTTCAGCCTCGCGGTTGAATGGACAAACGAGCTGGCAGTCATCGCAACCGTAAATGCGGTTACCTATCGCGTGGCGAAACTCCATAGGGATCACACCATCATATTCAATGGTGAGGTAGGAAATACAGCGCCGGGCATCGACCACGCCTTCCGCAACAATCGCTTGGGTTGGGCAGCTCGTCATACAAGCAACGCACTTGCCACACTGATTATCAACGGGAGTATCCGTCGGTAAAGGGAGATCAACCAATAGCTCGCCGAGGAAAAACCAGGATCCCGTTTCTTCGTTAAGGATCAATGAGTGTTTACCTGTCCATCCTAACCCTGCTTTTTCTGCCAACGGACGTTCTAAAATAGGTGCCGAGTCGACAAAAGGACGATAGCCATAGGGACCAACCTCGGCTTCGATTTGCTGCCCCAGCTTTTTCAATCGGTTGCGGATGAGTTTGTGATAGTCGCGCCCTAAAGAATAGCGACTCACATAACCTAAACGTGGATTGGCCAATGTGGTGGCAAATCCCGCTTCTGGTGGTAAATAATTCATGCGTACACTGATCACGCGTACCGTACCAGGCACCAACTCCTCTGGGCGCGCACGCATCATGCCATGTCGCGCCATCCACGCCATCTCACCGTGATAGCCATTGTCGAGCCAACGTTGCAGTTGCGCCTCATGTTGCTTGAGATCAACATCCGTGATCCCGACATGCTGGAAGCCTAGCGCTTGTCCCCATTGCTTGATACGTTGGGCTAATTGGTCGAAATTAATCGATGCATCGGGCGTGGGTTGCGACATAGCGGTAGATCCTGAGGCCTTAAGTGGTGCAGTACAATCAATGGAGGCAGTTGATGGCGACAAGTTTACCACAGAGTTTCTATCGTGCAGAGCAAGTTCGTGAAGGCGAACAGGCTGTCGCGCGTGCGTTGGATATTCCTATGTATCAGCTGATGTTAAGAGCGGGCCAAGCCGTCTTTGATAGTATCAATCAGTATTACCCTAACGCGGCACGGTTATTGATCGTCTGTGGTGCGGGCAACAACGCCGGCGATGGTTATGTGATTGCTCGGTTGGCGAAATCAGCGGGATTAAATGTCACCATATGGTCATTGGTCGCGCCAGAAAAACTTAGTGGCGACGCGGCAACCGCTTGGCAAGAGTGGCAAGATTGTGGTGGAAGCGTTATTAAGACCCAGCCTACCGTCACGCAGTTTGATGTTATTGTCGATGCCATGTTGGGCACCGGTTTATCGCGCGCGGTTGAAGGCGATTTTGCCCAAGCGGTCAGGGTGATTAATCATTGCCACGTGCCAGTGGTGGCGGTTGATATTCCGTCTGGCTTATGTGCCAACAGTGGCTGTGTAAAAGGTGTGGCAATCGCAGCGGATATAACGGTTACCTTGATTGCATTAAAACAAGGCTTATTAACCGGGCAAGCGGTCACGCATCGCGGTGAACTTATTTTTGCTGGTCTCAATGTAGCAACAGCCTTTGCACGTCAAGCGGAACCGGCTGGGCAGCTGATCAGTGACGATATCAAAACGCAATGCCTCCCGCCCCGAGCGCGCAGCGCACATAAAGGGCAATTTGGTCGCGTTCTTTGTTTAGGCGGTGACCATGGTATGGCCGGTGCCGTGACGCTTTGTGCCCAAGCTGCGTTACGCACTGGCGCCGGCCTCGTCAAAGTTGTGACGCAAAAAGACCATACCTTGATGCTCGTCACGCGTCAGCCTGAGCTAATGACGCAAAGCTGGGCGCCGGGCCAATCATTAGGTGATGCCTTGTCTTGGGCCACCCATATTGTTATCGGCCCTGGACTTGGCCAGAGTGCGTGGTCGGATGCACTCTGGACCATTGCCCTCTCGGCACGGTTGCCTAAGGTTGTTGATGCGGATGGATTAAATAAATTAGCGCGGCAACCCCAACACCGCGACGATTGGATTCTCACGCCTCATCCAGGCGAGGCCGCTCGCTTATTGGGCTGTGAAGTAAAAGAGGTGGAACTCGATCGTTTTGCCGCCGTCAAAGCGATACAAACACGGTATGGTGGTGTCGTTTTGCTTAAAGGGGCAGGAACGATCGTATATGATGGCACAGATTATGCTGTTGCAAATGTGGGCAATCCTGGCATGGCGTCTGGGGGTATGGGCGATGTTCTCTCGGGGGTAATCGGTAGTTTGTTGGCGCAAGGCGTTGATTTATTCTCGGCGGCAACATTGGGTTGCTACCTTCATGGTAAAGCGGGTGATTACGCCGCTCAGGCCGGTGAAAGAGGATTGCTCGCCAGCGATTTGTTTCCCTATTTGCAGCAGTTAGTGGATTAGAGAAACGCGCCTGGTTCAGTAATCAGAGCCGTTTATGACATAAATAACAGACGAGATCCCAAAGTAGTATGACCCAGACTTTTATCACTCAGTTGACCGATGCGGATCGCACGGTGGCTTTCGGCGCGGCACTGGCGCGTGCTTGTACGCAAAGTACAACCTGCTATCTACATGGCGATCTTGGTGCGGGAAAGACCACGTTTTGCCGCGGTTTTATCCAGGCGATGGGGCATACCGGTAATGTCAAAAGTCCAACCTATACCTTGGTTGAACCTTATGAGCTAACACCTTGGCAAGTGTATCATTTCGATCTCTACCGTTTGGCGGATCCAGAAGAGTTAGAGTTTATGGGGATCCGAGATTATTTTAATCAACAAGCGCTGTGCTTAATTGAATGGCCAGAAAAGGGAGAAGGCTGGTTACCGCATGCCGATCTGGATATCACTCTGCGTTACGACGGTGAGCAGCGCAACCTTATTATTGATGCCAATAGCGCGGCAGGCCTGGCTATTATCGACCGCCTAGAATGGGAAGACTAGCATGATGTGGCAGCGGCTTTGCATCTTGATGATCGCCAGTTTGTTGAGTGCAACAAGTTGGGCCAACAAAATCGAAAATATTCGGGTGTGGCCGGCACCGAATGAAACCCGGGTGGTGGTTGATCTCGCTGAAAAGGCGGATTTTAGTTATTTTTCTTTAACACGTCCGGACCGACTTGTGGTCGACTTGAAACAAAGTCAGCTCGCCACCGGCTTGCCAAAGCAGGTTAAAGGCAGCGATATTCTGACTAAAATCCGCAAGAGCAGTCCCCCTGATGCCAGCACGTATCGACTGGTTTTTGAGTTAAAAAATGACGCTAAGCCGACGATATTTTCTCTCGCACCGGGAGGCGAGTATGGCCACCGTTTAGTGGTTGATTTACCGCACGCGCAAAAAGTGGATAAGAACAAACCGACACTCTCGGTAGCGGAAAAGAAGCGGCGTGAGACGGTCGCGGCTTTACCCTTTGGCACTGAAGACATTGTCGTCGCGATTGACCCCGGGCACGGCGGTAACGATCCCGGCGCCATTGGGCCGCGTCGCAAGCAGGAAAAAGATGTCAATCTTGCCATTGCTAAACAAGCGGCTGCACGCATCAATGCGGTGCCGGGAATGCGGGCCGTCTTGACCCGTACCGGTGACTATTTTGTTGATTTGAATCAGCGTTCTGAAATCGCACGCAAACACAAAGCCCATTTACTCGTCTCAGTGCATGCCGACGGTTTTCATCAGCCACAACCTCGTGGTGCCTCGGTGTGGGTGCTCTCACGCCGTCGAGCGAACAGCGAAATTGGTCGCTGGATTGAAAAACATGAAGAGCAATCCAACTTGTTAGGTGGTGGCTCTTTGCTCGCACAAAATAACGAGGACGAATATTTAAGCCGTGCGGTGTTGGACTTGCAGTTTAGTAACTCGCAAAAAGAAGGCTACAACGTCGCGACTCGGGTGCTTAAAGAGCTGGGTAAAGTGACCAAGCTGCATAAATCGAGCCCTGAGCATGCGAGTTTGGCCGTGCTCAAATCGCCGGATATCCCGTCTTTGTTGGTAGAGACCGGATTTATTTCTAATCCGCAAGAAGAGCGTTTGTTGTTCCAACGAGGGCATCAACGTGGTTTGGCGAATGCCATTTATCACGGTATTCGTAATTATTTTGAACGCTTTCCTCCTGACGGCACCTTGTTTGCCGCGCGCAAAAACGGGGTAAAACACAAAGTCAGCCCGGGACAGTCCCTCTCAGTTATCGCCAAACAGTATCAAAGCTCAATAGCTGCGATAAAATCGGCGAACGGCTTAACCTCAAGCACGCTGCAGGTGGGACAAGTGCTATCAATTCCAAATGTCGATGTGGCTAAGTTAGCCGGTAAAGCCGAGCGGGCATCCACACAAACCCTGACTCATACCGTGAGCCGAGGCGAATTTCTCGGTAAAATCGCCGAGCAGTATCAAGTCTCACTGAGCACGCTTCGCCAAGCGAACAATCTCAAGTCCGATACCCTTTGGGTCGGGCAAAAACTGAAGGTCCCTGGTGCGACATCACCGGCCATCAAGCACAAAGTGAAACGCGGTGAATACCTCGGTAAAATTGCCAGTAATTATGGGGTGACGATCGAAAGCTTACGTCGTGCCAATGAACTCGGCTCAGATACCCTGGCGGTCGGACAAACCTTAATTATTCCAGGAAGCTGATATGGCGATTGAGATATTACCCGCTCGACTCGCCAACCAAATCGCCGCGGGCGAAGTGGTCGAGCGGCCAGCATCGGTGGTTAAAGAGCTGGTGGAAAACAGTATTGATGCCGGCGCAACCCGTATTGACGTCGATATTGAAAAAGGCGGCAGTAAGCTCATTCGTGTCCGTGATAATGGTGTTGGGATCAGCAAAACAGATTTACAGCTGGCATTAAGTCGCCATGCGACCTCCAAAATCCACAGCCTGGATGATTTAGAAGCGATCATGAGCTTGGGCTTTCGGGGAGAGGCGTTAGCGAGTGTGAGCGCCGTTTCGCGCCTTACCATTACCTCTCGCCCCGCGGAACAGCAAGAAGCGTGGTCAGCCTTTGCTGAAGGACGCGATATGGTCGTTAGCGTGAAACCGGCAGCGCATCCGGTGGGTTGTACCGTGGAAGTGGTGGATTTATTTTTTAACACGCCAGCCCGACGTAAGTTCTTGCGTACCGATAAAACCGAGTTCAGCCATATTGATGAGTTGCTGCGACGTATCGCTTTGAGCCGATTTGATATTACCATTAACCTGCGCCACAACGGCACGCAGGTTCGCCAATATCGGCGTATCCCTGAAAAGGGGGATCCTCTACGTCGTCTAAAAGCCATCTGCGGGCAAAAATTTATTGATCATGCGCTGCGGATTGACTTGACCCATCATGATATGGCGCTGCGCGGTTGGATATGTACCCCTGATGGCGCGCGGCAGCAAAACGATATGCAGCATTGTTTTGTGAATCAGCGCATGATGAAAGATAAATTGATCAACCATGCTATCCGCCAAGGGTATGAGCAAAGCTTGGCGCCCGATCAGTATGCCGCTTATGTGCTTTATATCGATGTGGATCCGCATCAGGTAGACGTTAACGTTCATCCGGCGAAGCATGAAGTCCGCTTTCATCAAGCACGGCTGGTGCATGACTTTATTTATCAAGCGATTTATGACGGGCTGCAACAATCATCGTTACCCATCGACGAGACGGTCAATCCAGAGACCGGCGAGGTCAGAGAGACAGTGTCTTATCAGCCTCGAGCATCGGCCGTGGCAACCGACCATCCCTATCAGCAAGCGGTGAATGCCTTCCCCGCTTATCCGGGGAAGCAGTCAACCGAGTCGTCATGGCCAGCAAAAGGGCAAGCTTCGCGCGCTGACCGTTCGAGTACGCCTTCCAAGCACGCGACCCAAGCCTATCAAAGGTTAATGACGCCGCGAGCCGCCGTTCACACTGACGATGCGAAGGATGAGGCGACATCGAGTGAGCAGTCGCCTTCGCCGGTTAGCGTAAGCACGTGTATGGCACCAGCTAAGATAGTAAGTGGTCAACCTGGTTTGGGAAAGGTACTCGCGGTGATTGATCAGCATTATGTGCTGATGTCGTGGGGTGAGGATTTATGGTTAGCTGATCATCATCGGTTAGAAAGCTGGCGTCATCAAGGAGCGTTACAACCAGCCTTGGCGGAGGGATTAGTGACTCAGCCTTTATTAATTCCACAACGTTTATCCGCGTCTGCATCCGAATGTGATGCGATTAGCCACTATCAAACGTTACTGGGGCAATTTGGTATTCATATTCGGGTAAAAGGCCAGCAGTTAATGGTGATGTCTGTGTGCCAACCACTGCGGCAACAGAATCTGCAAGCCTTTGTTCCAGCCCTGCTGAACTTTTTAGGCGGCTTAGACCCCAGCCAATCTAATCCGGATCACCGTGCGAACCTGTTGGGTTGGCTGGCAAAGCAGTTGACAGTTGCATCGGATCCAGTCAGCCTTGCGCAAGCGGTACAGACCGTATCGGAAATTGAACAGTATTGGCAGGGTGAGGCGTTGGAAAAAGGGCGACAACGCTTGTTTACGCGCCTCGACCTAACCTCAGCAATAGAAGCATTACAACATGACTAATCCGCTGCCTAAGGCCATTTTTTTGATGGGGCCAACCGCCTCGGGAAAAACGGATCTGGCCATTGCATTACGCAATACCATGCCGGTTGAAATTATTAGTGTTGATTCGGCCTTAATTTATCGAGGGATGGATATTGGTACCGCCAAGCCAACCGCTGACGAATTAGCACAGGCGCCGCATCGCCTCATCGACATTCGAGATCCCGCTCAGGCTTATTCCGCAGCCGACTTTCGTGAAGACGCCCTCACAGAAATGAAGAAGATCGTGTCGAATGGCAAGATCCCTCTGTTGGTTGGGGGCACCATGTTGTATTTTAAAGCGTTATTAGAAGGGTTATCGCCATTACCCAGTGCGGATCCTAGTGTGCGTGACGCATTAGAAAAAGAAGCGCAGCAGCATGGCTGGGAAGCGCTTCATGCACAGTTATGTGATGTTGATCCTGTTTCTGGTGCGCGGATCCATCGCAACGATCCGCAGCGGATTATGCGGGCACTTGAGGTGTACCGTATCAGTGGACAAACCCTGACCGCATTGACGGAAAAAAAAGGTGAACCTTTGCCGTATCAGGTACACCAATTTGCAATAGCGCCTCAGGAACGAGGTGAGTTGCATCGCCGCATTGAGCTCAGATTTGACAAAATGGTTGAAGCGGGCTTTGAAAAGGAGGTACGTACACTGTTTGAGCGAGAGGATCTGCATCCCGATCTGCCCTCGATCCGCTGTGTTGGATATCGCCAAATGTGGGATTATTTGGCCGGACGTAGCACCCATGATGAAGCCGTTTACCGTGGGATTTGCGCGACGCGCCAGTTAGCCAAACGTCAGATAACTTGGCTGCGAGGCTGGGAAAATGTGACGTGGCTTGACAGTGACGCGCCGTCACTGTCTTTACAAACGGTGACAAAAGCGTTGACGGCAGGGACGGAAACTTGATGTATACTGTCACTGACAAGGACGCTGCTTAACCGCGACATTGACTACAATTACAAACAAATAAGGAAAAGAACTAATGGCTAAGGGGCAATCATTACAAGACCCATTCCTAAATGCGTTACGTCGTGAGCGTATTCCTGTTTCCATTTACCTTGTGAATGGCATTAAGTTACAAGGGCAAATCGAATCGTTTGATCAGTTTGTGATCTTGCTGAAAAACACCGTGAATCAAATGGTGTACAAGCATGCCATTTCTACTGTGGTGCCGGCACGTGCCGTGAGCCATCACAATAATAACCAAGGGGCTGGAGAGCGTCCACAGGGCGATCGTCAGCAAGAAAAACCTGAGGAGTGAGTATTCAATTGCTAAGGAGTCTTTCGCTTGTTTGACCGTTACGAGGCCGGTGAACAGGCTGTACTCGTTCATATTAATTTTACCCATGATGGCGAGTGGGATGATCTCAGTGAGTTTCAAATGCTGGTTTCGTCCTCGGGTGTCGACGCCTTGCAAGTTGTTGTCGGCAGCCGTCAGTCTCCTCACCCGAAATATTTTGTCGGCGAGGGAAAAGCCCAAGAAATTGCAGAGACCGTGCAGCATGTCGGGGCCGATGTGGTGATCTTCAATCATACCTTGTCTGCCGCCCAAGAGCGTAATCTGGAGCAGAGATTTAAATGTCGAGTATTGGACCGAACAGGCCTCATTCTCGATATTTTCGCGCAGCGTGCACGTACGCATGAGGGTAAATTGCAGGTTGAATTAGCGCAGTTACGGCATCTTTCTACCCGACTCGTGCGTGGCTGGACCCACCTTGAACGTCAGAAAGGGGGGATCGGTTTACGTGGCCCAGGGGAAACCCAGTTAGAAACGGATCGTCGCTTATTGCGTGATCGGGTAAAAGCGATTTTGCGTCGGTTAGACAAAGTGGCCAAGCAGCGCGAGCAAGGACGACGTGCGCGAGCGCGTGCCGAGGTACCAACGGTATCGCTGGTGGGGTATACCAATGCGGGTAAGTCGACGCTGTTTAATCGGATTACCGAAGCTGGCGTTTATGCAGCCGATCAACTGTTTGCTACTTTGGATCCGACCTTACGTCGGATTGAAGTCGAAGATGTCGGCACCGCGATTTTAGCCGATACCGTCGGTTTCATTCGCCATTTGCCACATGATTTGGTGGCGGCGTTTAAAGCGACATTGCAAGAAACGCAAGAAGCGAGCTTATTGTTGCATGTGGTTGACGCCAGTGATGAGCGATTGAGTGGCAACATTGAGGCTGTTGACAGCGTGCTCGAAGAGATTGAAGCCGATGATGTGCCACGTCTACTTATCATGAATAAAATAGATAGTCTGGATCAGGCTGAGCCTCGTATTGAACGAGACGACGAGGGCGTGCCGAAAGCCGTATGGGTTTCAGCCTTGTCGGGGCAAGGTATTGCGCTCATCTTTGACGCGCTGACCGAGCGTTTGGCCGGTACCATGGTGCGGCATCGATTACGACTACCGCCAAATCTAGCGGGTCGGATGCAAAGTAAATTTCACCAGATGCGATGCATTGTCAGTGAAGAATACCAAGACGATGGGCATCTATTAGTCGATGTTAGGCTGCCGCAAACAGACTGGCATCGGTTAGAAAAAAGAGAAGGCAACCAGCTTGGCGACTTTATCGTCAGTGAATAGGCTGCTAGAGTAAAAAATTATCGTCAGATCAATTTGATGGAGTGCGCGAATGGCGTGGAATGAGCCAGGAAACAATGGCGGTCCCGACAAAGACCCCTGGGGGAATCGTGGTGGCCGTAATCAAGGACCACCCGATCTTGATGAATTGTTTAATAAACTAAGCCGCAAACTGGGTGGCTTTGGTGGCCGGAAAGGCAAAGGACCTTCTTTCGGTGGCGGAATGGCGGGGCTAGGTGTCCTCGCACTCATCGGTATTATCGTATGGGGTATTTCCGGTTTCTATACCATTGGCGAAGCGCAGCGTGGTGTGGTGCTTCGGTTCGGTCAGTATGATCGTGTCGTGCAACCTGGCCTTAACTGGAAACCGACGTTTGTTGATACCGTGAGAACGGTTGATATGGAATCAATCCGCTCGCTAAACAGTTCAGGTTTGATGCTGACCAAAGATGAAAACGTGGTCAACGTCGAAATGGATGTCCAATATCGCGTGATGGATGCTCAGCAGTATCTCTACAGTGTCACCAATGCTGATGACAGCTTGCGTCAAGCAACGGATTCAGCGCTTCGTGCGGTCGTGGGTGATTCTGTGATGGATGATATTATCACTCGAGGTCGTCAAGCAGTGCGTGAGCGCACCCAAGTTGAGTTGAATCAGATCATTGATAAATACAACATGGGCTTGATTGTTGTCGACGTAAACTTCCAGTACGCACGACCACCAGAGCAGGTAAAAGATGCCTTTGATGACGCCATTGCAGCACGTGAGGATGAAGCGCGCTTTATTCGTGAAGCAGAAGCGTATCGTAATGACGTCTTGCCAAAGGCAACGGGTCGAGCCGAAACGCTGAAAAAAGCCGCATTGGGTTACAAAGCTCGTACGGTCAATGAAGCAGAAGGTGAAGTCTCTCAATTCGAAAAGCTGTTGCCAGAGTACATTGATGCGCCACGCGTGACACGTAATCGTCTGTATATCCAAACCATGGAACAGGTGTACAGCAGTACAAGTAAGGTGATGGTGGATTCGCAAAGCGGAAACAGCAACCTCTTGTATCTCCCGCTGGATAAGTTGATGGGAGGGGCAGCCGTTGGGCCTAACCAGCGTAAAGAAACGTCGAGCAGCCAGTATGGCATTGAGCTGGAGCAAAGCTCTCAGCCAAAACAGCCTGAATCGGCGCCGCGTTCTGGTTCATCACGTGAAGGGAGATACTAAGCATGCGTAAGATGATGATCCCGGTTATAGTCTTAGCGGTCGTGATATTTTTGATGTCGATCTTCGTGGTGAGTGAAGGTGAACGCAGTATTGTGATTCGCTTTGGACGTGTCCTGAAAGTGGATAACGAGATCGCGAAAATCTATCAGCCAGGTTTGCACTTTAAGTTGCCGTTGTTTGACCGAGTGAAGACCCTCGACGCGCGCATTCAAACCATGGATGACCGTGCCGATCGCTTTGTTACTGCAGAGAAAAAAGATGTCATTATCGACTCTTATCTGAAGTGGCGAATTAAAGACTTTGGTCAATACTACCTTGCCACAGGGGGCGGTAATAAGATCACGGCTGAGTCGCTGCTGCAACGTCGTATTTCTGACGGTCTGCGTGCCGAAATTGGTAACAAGACCATCAAAGAGATAGTGTCTGAAAAGCGCGACCAAGTCATGGAAGGTGTGTTGGAGCGTGCCGCGGGTGAGGGGATACGTGATTTAGGGATTGAGCTGATTGATTTGCGTATCAAGCGTATCAATCTTCCAAGCGAGATCAGTGAATCCATCTATGCCCGTATGCGTGCAGAGCGTGAAGCAGTGGCGCGTCGTCATCGTGCTCAAGGTCGTGAGCAGGCTGAAATTATTCGCGCACAAGCAGAACTTGAGGTAGCCACGATTCTTTCTCAAGCAGAGCGTCAGGCGCGAATCACACGCGGTGAAGCAGACGCTGAAGTGGCGCAGCTTTTTGCCCGTGCGTTCAAGAAAGAGCCTGAGTTCTATAGTTTTGTACGTTCGCTACAGGCCTATCGCGAGAGCTTTGACAGCAAGGGCGATATGTTGATTGTTGATCCGAAAAGTGACTTCTTCAAATACATGAAGCAGCCAGATGTGATCGATCAATAAATCGTTATCACCGACAGAAAAGACAAGGCATCGTGCCTTGTCTTTTTTTTTATAGGGTAATGATTGCGCACAGTAGAGTTCAATAAAGGAGAAGGAATCATGATGACATTCTGGGGGGCGCTCGCGCTGGTATTAATTGTCGAGGGGCTGGGGCCTATGTTATTCCCCAAGCAATGGCGACAAATGGTGACCGAGCTGAGTCAGCAGCCGGATAATCAGTTGCGACGTATCGGAGGATGTTTAGTGGTGATTGGCGCCGTATTCGCCTATTCCATCTTAGGTTAACAACGCGGCTGTCAGCTTGACGTGACAAACCCATGGAAAGAAAACGACAATACGGTTAAAAAATAACTGCAACCGAGTTTTTAAGGTGCTAGAATTCTTTTTTAACTAGCTGCATATCGAAGAAGATGGGTAATAACGTAGTCGTTCTCGGCACCCAATGGGGTGACGAAGGTAAGGGAAAGATCGTTGATCTTTTGACTGAAGATGCAAAATACGTGGTTCGCTATCAAGGCGGTCACAACGCAGGTCATACTCTTGTCATTGACGGTGAAAAGACCGTCCTACACTTGATTCCTTCTGGTATCCTCCGCAACAACGTTAAATGCATTATCGGTAATGGTGTGGTGCTGTCGCCAGACGCTTTACTGAAAGAAATGGGTGAGCTGGAAGCACGCGGCGTGCCCGTGCGTGAGCGCCTATTCCTATCAGAAGCGTGTCCTTTGATCCTGCCTTATCACATTGCGTTGGATGCAGCGCGTGAAAAAGCGCGTGGCAAGAAAGCCATTGGCACCACAGGCCGTGGTATTGGCCCAGCGTACGAAGACAAAGCGGCGCGCCGTGGTTTGCGTGTGGGTGACCTATTCGATAAAGAAGCCTTCGCTGAAAAGCTGAAAGAAGTGATGGAACTCCATAACTTCCAGCTAGAGCACTTCTATAAAGTCGAACCTGTAAGCTATGAAGACACCTTAGCCAAGGTCATGGAGCAAGCAGACATCCTCACCGGTATGGTGATTGATGTCACCCAAGAGCTCGATGATGCGCGCAAACGTGATGACAAAATCATGTTCGAAGGCGCACAAGGCACCTTGCTAGATATTGATCACGGCACTTATCCGTATGTCACCTCCTCAAACACTACCGCTGGCGGTGTGGCTGCAGGCTCTGGTTTTGGTCCTCGTCATCTTGGTTATGTGCTAGGTATCGCCAAAGCCTATTGCACGCGAGTAGGGGCAGGTCCGTTCCCAACAGAACTTGATGACGACATTGGTATGCATCTAGGCACTAAGGGTGCGGAATTTGGTGCAACCACGGGTCGTAAGCGTCGTTGTGGTTGGTTTGACGCGGTGGCTATGCGCCGTGCCGTGCAGATTAACTCGGTCTCGGGTTTTTGTTTGACCAAACTGGACGTGATGGACGGCTTGGAAGAAATCAAAATTTGTACCGGTTACAAGATGGCTGACGGCACCATGGTAGAGGTATCACCATTGGCTGCGGATGCGTACGCAAACATCGAGCCTGTTTATGAGACTATGCCGGGTTGGAGCGAAAACACCTTTGGGGTGAAGTCACTCGACGAGTTACCACAAGCTGCACTTGATTACATCAAGCGCATTGAAACCTTGACTGGCGTGCCGATTGATCTGATTTCAACTGGCCCAGACCGTAATGAAACCATCATTAAGGTTCATCCTTTCGAGAGCTAATGCTTGCGCGAAGACAAACCATGAAGCCAGCGTTTAACGCTGGCTTTTTTTATCGCTATTGGATGAGGTTGGAACCCAGATCGCGTGGAAAGCGGAAAAAACTTGCCGCCTTTGCTAAAGTCATTAAGCAGGGTGCCGATACAAAAAAGCACACGGTTAGCGCGCGCGTTGCTGTTGGGTTTCTTGGTTGAATAGCGAGTAGGCATGAAGTTTCGAACGCTGAGTTTTTCACTTTTACTAACGGTAACGACGTTGGCAACAGCAACCGCTAGAGCGGATGTGGGGCCAGCGGTGCCCTTGTATGAAGAAAGTGAACTGATCGCCTTATTCGAGACCAACTCACACCTTGAGCGTGTGGAACAAGATGAATGCCAACTCGTACAAGACATCGAAGTACGGGCAACACGTGTGGGATCTCCCGCCTATGAGTTCTTGTACGGCGATATGTTGGCGTGGGGCGTATGCGTTGATCAAGATGCCGAGCTCGGTGTGTATTACATGAAACAGGCTGCGCAGCAAGGGTTACCTGCGGCATTGGAGCAGCTAGGGCGATACTATGCGAATGGGACCTTGGTGCAGCAAGATCAACGACGCGCGATTCCTTACCTGCGCGAAGCCGCTTCATTGGGGGATACCCGCGCGCGAATTCAACTGGCCGAGTTGCTGGTGGATGACGTCGGTTCACCGCTTGATTATGAGGATGCTTATCGCTGGTTATATCAGACCATTACCGCAGACTCTGGCACGCGTGATCGTATTGCCGAATTACGCTCAGCGCTTGAAGCGCGAATGCCTCAGAATATTATCGCTCGCGCTAAAAGACGCACCAGTTACTGGTAACTACCAGCCTCTGACTGTAGGCGATTTTATCGTCAAAATCCGCTATACTCCCTTTACTCATCTGTTCCCAATCTGATTTGATATGGCCAGTTCGCCATGTTCCTCTCGTTGCCTACAAGCAAAGCGCTGAAACAAAACGTCAAACTGCGATCATCGCGGCGCAATCGCGACAGTTAACAGATATAATGAAATCAACATACGCCAATAGGAAAAGGTCTATGTCGCAAGACACAGGTTCGACAAATAATACGCCAAACAACATCGCTGCGGATCCACACCAGGCCCGTGAAGCTGAAAAATATGAAAATCCGGTTCCCAGCCGAGAGCACTTGCTGGAAGTGATCCGCAGCTTTAAGGCGCCAGTGAGCCGCGACAATCTGTTTACCCATCTCGGTTTAGACGGCGATGATCAGTATGAAGGTTTACGTCGACGCCTGCGTGCGATGGAGCGAGATGGTCAACTCGTGTTTACTCGGCGTAAGTGCTATGCCTTGCCCGAGCGTCTGGATCTGATTAAAGGGACCGTCATTGGTCACCGTGATGGTTTTGGCTTCTTGCGCCCTGAAGGGAAAGGCAATCATGACGATTGGACGTTACCGTATCATCAAATGCGTAGCGTGATGCATGGCGATGTCATTTTGGCGCAAGGTGTTGGCACCGATAAGCGCGGTCGCCAAGAAGCCCGTGTCGTGCGAGTGTTGGAAGCACGTCAAGGCCAAATCGTTGGGCGTTATTTTGTCGAAGACGGTATGGGCTTTGTCGTGCCAGACGATAGTCGCCTGGGCCAAGATATCGTGATTGATAAAGATCACACTCAGGGCGCGCGTATGGGCAATGTAGTGGTGGTTGAGATCATGCAACGTCCTACTCGCCAAACCAACCCAATGGGTAAGATTGTTGACGTGCTGGGCGAAAACATGGCGCCGGGCATGGAAATTGAAATCGCGATGCGCACCCATGATATTCCTCATCAATGGCCGGATGCCGTGCTCAAGCAAGTTAAAAGTTTGAACGAGGAAGTGCCGGAAAAAGCGAAAGAAGGCCGCGTTGATCTACGCGATCTGCCGCTGGTGACCATCGACGGTGAAGATGCCCGTGACTTTGATGATGCGGTTTACTGTGAACGTAAACGTTCTGGTGGCTGGCGTTTGTGGGTGGCAATTGCCGATGTTAGTTACTATGTGCGGCCTGATTCTGCGCTGGATAAAGAAGCGCAAAACCGCGGTAACTCGGTGTACTTCCCCAACCAAGTGGTGCCCATGTTACCAGAAGTGCTTTCCAACGGCCTATGCTCGCTCAATCCACAGGTTGATCGTCTATGTATGGTCTGTGAAATGACAATTTCTGAGTCAGGCGCACTATCCGGTTACAAGCACTATGAAGCGGTGATGAACTCACATGCGCGTTTAACCTACACCAAGGTGTCTAACATCTTAGAGGGTGATGAGACCTTGCGAGAGCGTTATCACACCTTGGTTCCACATCTAGAAACCTTGCACGATATGTACAAGGTGCTCAGTGGGGCTCGCCAACAACGCGGCGCCATTGAGTTTGAGACGGTGGAAACCCAATTTATTTTCAACGCACAGCGCAAAATCGACCGTATTGTGCCGGTGGAGCGCAACGATGCGCACAAGATCATCGAAGAATGTATGATTCTTGCCAACGTCGCCTCTGCGCGTTTTGTCGAGAAGCACAAAGAGCCAGCATTATATCGTGTTCACGAAGCACCGGGTGAAGAACGTCTTAGTGGCTTTAAAGATTTCTTAGGCGAGTTAGGCTTAAGCCTGAGTGGCGGCCTAGAGCCGACGCCGAAAGATTACGCGGCACTGATGCACGTGGTCCATGGTCGCGCGGACAGTGAGCTTATCCAGACCATGTTGCTCCGCTCGATGAAGCAAGCGGTGTATCAAGCGGATAACCAAGGTCACTTTGGTTTGGCGCTAAAACAATACGCCCACTTTACCTCGCCCATCCGTCGTTATCCGGATTTACTGTTGCACCGTGCACTCAAATACTTGATTGCCAAACAAGCGGGTAAAAACCAAGACCGTTGGACCCCGACCGGTGGCTACCACTACTCATTTGACGATATGGATGTGCTCGGCGAGCAGTGTTCAAAAACCGAGCGTCGCGCCGATGATGCCACCCGTGATGTGTCGGATTGGCTTAAATGCGAATATATGCAAGATCACGTTGGCGATGAACTGGAAGGCGTGATTGCCAATGTCACCGGTTTTGGCTTCTTTGTTCGCCTCAATGAGCTGCATATCGATGGTTTGGTTCATATCTCCAACCTAGATAACGACTATTACCGTTTTGATATGGTAGGTCAGCGTCTGGTGGGCGAAGGCTCTGGCCGCGTGTTCCGACTTGGCGATCAGGTAACGGTTAAAGTGCTGTCAGTGAATCTTGATGAGCGACAAATTGACTTTGAACTGGTAGGCTCTGAGCGCAAAGCCCGTCGCCCGGGTAAAACCGAACGCGATAAGCGCAAAAAAGGTCGTGCGGAGTCGAATAAAGATCCGCAAGCGCGCCGTGAGCGAACCTCGGTACGCCAACAGCTTAAACGTGGCGCAGTGCCAAGTGTTGAAGGCGATAAGGCGCCGGCGGATAAGCCAAGCAAAAAGAGTAAAGTAAAGTCGCCTGCGCAAAAAGCACGCAAGAAAAAGGCGAAAAAACAAAAAGCCGAAGCGGGTAAGAAAAAGAAGTAAATCATGAGTAGTGAAGTTATTTACGGCATTCATGCCGTCCAAGCGATTTTAGCAACCGATCCTTCCCGCTTTATTGAAGTGATGGTATTAAAAGGGCGTCAAGACGAGCGTTTGGTCCCCGTGCTCAATGACATTGCGATGCTGGGCGTGAGTATTCAGCAAGTGGGCCGCAAAGCGTTAGACGACAAAACTCAAGGTGCGTCGCATCAGGGGATTGTTGCCCGTGTCAAACCGGGTCGTCAGTACAACGAGAATGACTTGGAGGCGATCCTCGCTAATACCGAGAACCCTTTGTTGCTGGTACTTGACGGTGTCACCGACCCGCATAATTTGGGGGCTTGCCTGCGCACTGCCGATGCAGCCGGAGTGAGTGCGGTCATCGTTCCGAAAGATAAATCTGCTCAGCTTAACGCGACGGCCCGCAAAGTGGCCTGTGGCGCAGCTGAAGTGGTGCCTTTGGTGCGTGTTACTAACTTGGCGCGTTCAATGCGGACGCTCAAAGAGCAGGGCGTGTGGTTTGTGGGCACCGCCGGTGAAGCCGATCATGATGTCTACGACACCAAATTGGTGGGGCCGCTAGCCTTAGTGATGGGCGCGGAAGGAGACGGCATGCGCCGTTTGACCCGTGAAACCTGTGATGAGCTAATTCGTATTCCCATGTCAGGAAGCGTATCGAGCTTGAACGTATCCGTGGCAACTGGCGTCTGTTTGTATGAAGCGGTGCGTCAGCGTCGTTAAGTGCCTTGTCTCTTGTCCACCGTTGAAGAAAAACGCCCCTGTTGGGGCGTTTTGTCATTTAGGGAAGTGAGATACCGTTACAGCAATTGCCAGACCGCGGCGCTGCCCGGCTTTTCGCCTTGCGTCCACCACTTGGCTTGGTAGCGTTGGTTGTTATATTCAACCTCATCGCCGCCGGAATAAGCGACGGTCGCTTGCCATTCACTGCTTTGGTTGGCTTGGCTATCCCCGACACGCTCCCATGGCCCGCCTTGGTCTGGGCGCTGCCCCTTGGTCCACCACTTGGCGCGATACTCAACCCCTTGATACAGGACGCGATCGCCGCCGACATACACGGTGTTTTCATCCCATATTGGCAAGCCACTGGTCGGCGTCACGGTCACTGTAAATTGCGCTTGCGTGGTTTTGTCGCCATCGCTGACCTCTACTGTAACCACATAGTCGCGATTCTCCGTCACGGTGGGCGCGGTCAGCGTCACCTGATCACCGCTGCCAGAGACGGCCAGATCGCCGGATGCACGGTAGGTGTAGCTGAGTGTATCGCCATCTGGATCGTTCGCCTCAATCGTCACGCGGGTTTGCTCACCGCTTTTCAGGCTCACTGGGGCGATAGGCGCCACGGTAGGGGCTTGGTTTTCACCCGGTACCACTACCTTAATAGTAGTGCTGGTCTCGGCATTGGCTTGACCATCCGATATCGTCACCGACAGGGAATAGTCGGTGCTGGTGCTCACATCGGGGGCGGTCACCGTGACCGAATCCGTGTCGCTATTAGTCAGGGTCAGCGCCGTATCGCCTTGCCAGCGATAGGTCAGGGTATCGCCATCCCGATCACGCCCATTGGCGGCAATGGTTAACGTCGATCCGGGCGCCAGCGTATAGCTTTGTTGTGCGATACTCACAGTTGGGGCGTTGTTGACTGGCGGCTGACCATCCTGTGCTAAGCCCTCGTGCATCGCATTGAGGATATCGCCATTGTCGGCATCTATTTCCCAGGCAAACAAACCGGCGAAGTTGTGATTGCGAACATACTGGCCTTTGGCTTTGACCGATCGTGGGTTGTCGTAAGTGACCAGCTTGCCGTTGTCAGGGTTCCAAATGTAGGCCGCTTCAGCTTGCTCATCATAACCGGTTTGAAATCCATTGATGCCGTTACCCGCGCTGCCGAGCATTGATGTGACGACGCCTTTGTAGTCAATTACGCCCGCTTCCCAAATACCATCAGCGGTGCTGCCTTTGATCGGGCCGTTACCGGGCGCGGTCATCGGGTTGCTAGGATCGGTTGCATTGGCAGGGAAAACGCCTTCCCAACCACGACCGTACATCGCGGTACCGATCACCATTTTTTCCGGTGGCACGCCGCTTTCGAGCAGTAATTGCACACCATTATCGAGCGTGTAGGCAGGACCTTTACGGGGCTCGCTGTTATCATCGACGCCAGTGCCATCACATTCATCGGCGCTCATATGGCTGCCACAGTAAATGGCGGTTTGGTGACCGGTGACATTATTCCACGCGCCGAAAAAGTCGTAGGTCATGGCAAAAATGTAATCCATGTACGGCGCGCTGGCGCTGTAATCGACATTGGCGATTTTGTCATAACCGGCCCCCACGGCCGAGGTGAGTTGGTACTCACGGCCCGTGTCGGCCTCGAGCTCATCCAACATCGCGCGCAGCTCACGCATTAAGGCCGCATAGGCTTGGCTGTCTTTATCTGGATTGCCCAAATCTGGGTTGGCACCGCCACCGCCTGGGTACTCCCAGTCAATGTCGACCCCATCATAGAATTTCCAGGTTTGTAGGAACTCTTTCATCGACGCAACAAAGACATCACGGTTGGCTTTGTCGGTGAAATCATAGAAGGGGTCTGATAGGGTCCAGCCGCCCACGGAGGGGAGAATTTTCAGATCCGGGTAACGCTGTTTGAGCGCCATCATTTGCGCGTAGGTGCCACCAATCGGATCTTTAGCTGGTGTGCCGGGCAGTTTTTTCTGAATCGCCGCCCATGGGTCATGGATTGCCACTTCATAGTCTGCTGAGCCTTGGCAGGCGAGCTCAAGTGCGCGCAAGCTGTTGCCATTTTCGATGTCGCCCAATGACTCATTGGGGCCACAAATGGGGATAAAGCCATACAAGATGTGGGTGAGATTCCCCGCGGGCACCTGACTGACATCGAAGTTACGACCATAAATGCCCCATTCGACAAAGTATGCCCCCACCACGGTATCAGGCTGTTTGGGATAGTCATTGTTGTTCGGGTCGACATTCATCGGCAGTGGGTCAAGATGGACGCCGTCGGTGTCTGCGATGACGATGGGTTTGGCGGCACTGGTCGCACACTGACCATCCACGCCGCCTTCACACAAGGCGAGTTTAAGCTGGTGACGACCGCCTTTGTCATAGGGGAAAGTGACTGTGCCGGATTGGGTGCCTGCCGGTAAAGTGCCTTGATTGACCACCTGATCGTCAAAGTACACCTTGTAGCTGTCACCGCCATCACCGGACCAGGCATTCCATTTAATTTCAATTTGGACTTCATCCACGCGCTGCACTAGATCTTTGTACGATCCGCGGCCATATTCATCGACTTCAACAAAAGAATAGTTTTGTGGCTTCCAGTCCAAACTTGGGGTTGAAGGGGCCGCCACGGCGTGGCTGGCGCCCAGTGCCCCAGCAATCGCCAGAGAGAGTAGGGTCATTGGCTTCATGTTTGCTCCTTATTGTGTCACGCGTTGCCAAACAAGGGCAGCGCCGGGTTGCTCGTTTCTAGTCCACCATTTTGCTTGGTAGATGTTATCGCCGTAGCGCACGCGATCCTTGGCCACATAGACCTCAGATGCGCGCCATGCGGGCAGGTTGCTGGTGGGTTCGTCGGTAGCCGGGATCACCGACAGGTTGAAGCTATAGCTATCGTGATGGCTAAAGACTTGGTTTTGCACCACGTCATCGGCATTAAACTGGATCTCGCCGTGGCGCATCACCCCGATACGTAAGGGCTCGTTAGCCTGTTGCTCGATAAGGCTCGCCAGCGCGTGTGGCCAATTCGTCACATTTTGGTCCGTCAGGGTGAGTGTGACATCCACCACTTCTTGGCCTTGGCGATTGTGCAAGCGGGCCCGCACGCGATCGCCCAATGCTGCCATTTGTGGATGTTGGACAAAGTATCCTAGCTCGTGCCATTGGGCGGGTGCGGTCTGACTAGGGGTGATGGTAATGTCGGCACAGTTGTAGAAGCCTTCTCCGGCCGGATCAATACGTTGCCAACGGCTATAGATAATGGCATCACCTTGACGATCGGCGGGCAGGGTCACGGTCATCTCATAATACCGGTTACCGTTATCGCCGATCACAATGGGCAGATCGCCAAAGGTGTCGATCTTTTCGAGATCATCCCACGTCAGCGCATCGGTCGCGCCGTTGTAATCTGGCTTGGTGAGATAAATTTCCCAAAAGCTCGGGTTATGAGGCGTGGTGGCGCGAAAGCGCACGTCAATTTGGCCATTGCCATCTGGGGTGATCTCGGTCCGTTGCCAATCCGGTGAGGGCAAACTGATCCCGGCTTTATTAGGATCGCCGGCACCACATAAGTTGCCATCGGTAACGGCCGCTTTCACCGCATCCATATTGCGATAATCCGCCACCAATTGCGCCGATTCATGGTGTTGCACAAACGGGTAGTGCCCCGATTCTAAGAACGCAGCGCGACAGGCGGCGTTAGGGATACCTGACCCATCTGAAGGCCACCAATAGCCTCCTTGCTCATGGCAAATCGCCTGGCGCGCTTTGGGGCTTTCTAAATAGCCATGTGCCATCACCTGTGTGCTGCTTGCGACCAGCGCAAGGGCCACGGCGGTGCGGCAGGAAAGTTGAGTAAACGAAGACTTGAACATAACGACTCCTTAACGGGGGCACGCAGCCCCCGCATTCAAGACTAGAAATGGATTAGAGGCTGCAGACTTGGCGCCAAGCTTGACCTCCGGGTGCCGCTTGGGTCCACCACTTGGCTTCCCATACCGCCTCTTGGTAGATAAGTTGGTCGCCACCGCTGGCATGATTGACCCCGTTAGGCCAGTTGGGGTAGGTACTCAGGCTGGCGATATCGACGCCAGGACACTGAGACTCTCCGCCACTTTGGCTGGTGCTACCGGGAAGCGCAGGCGGAAGGCTTGGATACTCCTGCTTCACCGCATAGCGCTGGCCATCTTTTTCGATGGTGATATTGGTTGGGTTGGTGATAGGCATGTAGTACATCACCTGAGCGTCCAAGGTTTCACCCGGCTTAAAGCTTTGCTCTATACCACCCCATTCGTTAATCAAGGTGATGGCAAAGCGATGATGGGTGGCATCAAACCCGCCGATGTTGTTACCACTGGCATTGCTGCTATCACGCACCACTTCCATGCGCAGCTTTTTCTGGGCGTTCCAGTCAGATTTAAAAATGGCCGAGGTAGACACTGGCACATCAAAGCTGATGGTGGCGCCCGATAAGTCCAGATCGGAGTGGTTGGTAAAGCGGAACGTGGGGCGAATAGGGTAGTTGTCATCGCCCACTGGGAAGTTCAGCGCGTCAAGCGTGACATCCACTTGCTCGCTTGGCACTTGGAAATTGGCGTCGCCACGTTGTAGTGAGTAGTCGCTGCCCGCTTGCTTAAAGGTTTGGTACGCCAGCGAGGTCAGGGTGTCACCCATAAAGTAGGCTTGACGCTGATCATCATAGCGATAATCCCCCGCCAGCTCCCAGAACATCACCCCGCCTAGGCCCTTATTGACCACGTAGTCGACCTTTTCGGCCATCGAGGTTTCGTCTTCCATTGACAGGAATACGCGTTTTTCTTCGTTCCAAACCCATGGCGCTTTGGCGATGTCATCGTAATAAGCTTGATAGTTACCGGTGAGACGGTCGCTAGGATCTTGCTCAGGGTCGAGCCCGTACTCTGCCGCATAGGCCGGTAGTTTGCCATCGAGCAAATTTTTCACATGCCATAAAGGGTTAGAGCCGGCAGGCTCTTCGTTGCCTAGCTCGTCCACATCATGCCAAAGGTTATCTATCCCGACTGCACCGTTGCCGCATTTGTTTTTCTCACCGACACCCGTGCCGGCTGGGCACTCGCTTTGGTTTGGCAATGGCGCGCGTCCCCAAAGGCCTTTGTCGCCACCTTGCACGTCTTTAAAGCCGCGGGTGTAATACGGGATACCGATATTGATACGGCCGGGTGACATACCGCCCATAAAATAGGTGGCTGCCCAGTCGGTATTTAAATAACCAATCCCTTCGAACTCAGGGGTTTGGTAGACATTCCACTGTTTAAGCTCCGAGTCTTCGCCGGTGTCGTACAGCGGCGCTTGATGGCCAACATGATCGTTCCATGCCCCGTGCAGGTCATAGCTCATGATGTTGACGTAATCTAAGTATTGGGTGGTTTGGAAGGTTTCCATTCCGCGCAATAAGTAACCCGATGACGGTGCGGCGATGGTCAGCATATAGTGCTTGTCATCTTGCGCACTGGCTTTATCGAGTGCTTCACGCAGTGACTTCATCAGCACTTGATAGGATTTATTCAAGTGCGCACGACGTAGGTTGGAGTACTCGAAATCGTCAGGGTGGCCAGAGTCTTTCATTGATGATGGGTATTCATAATCAATGTCTAGACCATCAAAGCCATACTGGCGCAAGAAGGCGACGGCACTGTCGGTGAAAGCTTTAATGCCAGCTTGGTTGACGCTGCCATCGGCATTGGTGGTCATGGTGTAGAAGCCACCACTATCAACGCGCTCGCCGTTTTCATCGAAGTAGCCCCCGGTTTCGGCCCAGCCACCCACGGAGATCAGTGTTTTCACGTCGGGGTGCTGCTTTTTATACTTGTTGAGTAAGTTAAAGTGGCCTTTGTACGGCAGGGTTGGATCCATCTCTGCGCCGGCCACGCCCGGCCAGGTCATTTGGGTCGCGGGGTTATCGGGGGCATTGGGATCGCCGATAGACAGTTGGTTGTCCGCGTTGATGTGGGCAAAGGCGTAGTTAATGTGGGTGATCTTGTCCCAAGGAATATCGCTGACTAAATAAGCGGGCTGGCCGTTGGCGCCGTTTCGCCAGCTGGTGAAATAGCCAATGACACGGCGAGGGTGATCGGCGCCCATGTCTTCAAGGCCGTTTTCGTCATACACAGAGCAATACGGCACCTCGACATCTGGGGTGGTGTATAAACCAGCCGGACGACAGGTATACTCATCGCCGCCGGTTTGGTCATCACCCACCACCTGTTGCAATGTCTGGATGTCGGTAGCGCCTTTGTCGTCGGTCACGGTGAGAGTAAATGTAAAACGACCCGTTTGTTCGGCTTGCCAGCGAATGGCGGTTGCTTCTGCACCTTCATACAATAGGGTGTCGCCTTGTGAGAGCGCGAATGAGGTCACTGTGCCATCAGTGTCTGTCCCGGCGAGGGTGAAGGTGAGTGTGTCACCAACCTCAATCGGTCCAGACGGAGAGACGGTTAAGGTTGCGGTAGGGGCTTGGTTGACGCTGCCCGCGCACTGGCCGAGGATTTTCCACGCTTTCCATTCGCCAGATTGGGTGGCCGGGTCGGCTTGCGTCCACCACCTCGCTTCATAGGCGGTGTTATCTGTTTTTACTTGATCCCCTTTAGTGTAGGTATTGCCATTCTGCCAATCGGATAATGGCTGGCAATCAACTGCAGCGTGTACGCTGGGGCTACTTAATGCGAGCCCTGCCAAACCAAGTGCGACCATACGCGATGGTGTTACTATCTTCATATTTTGCTCCAAAAATTTTTGAAACGAATTTCATCAATACAGTCAGTGATTAATGAGGTCTTCCTCTACGCTTTTTGCACTAAAAACGGCTTTTCCGCTCAAGCATAGGCAATAAAAAGATTATTTTGGGCATTAACTGCCAAGAAAAGGAGGCGGGAATGTCATAATTTGAGTGTGGATTCAGAAATTAATTATTGGCAAAAAAGAAGTACATCCATAGCGTGATGTTGGTGGTAATTCGCACATAATTGACAGTTTGCAGGCTTGATTTCTTATTTTTTTTGAAATTGGTCATGCTTTTTTCGGGGATGCCATGGAACAACCAACCGATAAAGACAAAATCCGTTTGCTTATGACGCTGCAATTCTGTACTATCTCGCGCCTGATTCTCGGTCTTTTCTTTTCCGTTCCTTGCTTCCGCTGGACGACCGAGCCAATTGTGGAAGCTGATTAATCCGTAAGGAGCAACTCAATGCGTCATTACGAAATCGTATTCATGGTGCACCCTGATCAGAGCGAGCAAGTTGCTGGCATGATCGAGCGTTACACTGCGTCTATTAAAGATGCAGGCGGTCAGATCCACCGTCTAGAAGACTGGGGCCGTCGCCAACTGGCTTACCCAATCAACAAACTGCACAAAGCACACTACGTTATGATGAACGTAGAAGCCGAGCAGGCTGTGATTGACGAGCTAGAAAGCATGTTCCGCTTCAACGACGCAGTGATCCGTAACATGATCATGCGTACTAAAGACGCTATCACTGAGCCATCTGTCATGATGAAGGCTAAAGAAGAGCGTACTGCTAAGCGTGAAGATCGCCCTGAGCGTGAAGAGCGTGCGGAAGCGAAGCCAGAAGCAAAAGCGGAAGCTGAAGCTGAAGGCGAAAACGCAGCTGAGTAATTGCTGTGATGACCAATCGGTTGGAGCTTGCTGGTGTTATCAGTAAAGGTCCGGTCCGTCGCCAAAGCCCTGCAGGCGTTCCGCACTGTCACTTTGTGTTAGAGCATCGTTCCACGCAGGTTGAAGCTGACTTCCCTCGACAAGTTTTTTGTCGTTTATCTGTGGTTGTGAGTGGGCAAGGGTCAACACAACAAACGCAAAATTTAGCTTTAGGTAGCCATATCAAGGTAAGCGGTTTTATTGCTTACCAGACCAGCCGACAAGGCGAGGGAAAATTGGTATTGCATGCCGACACTATTATAGACATTTAGATCAGGAGATAAGCCCATGGCACGTTTCTTCCGTCGTCGTAAATTCTGCCGTTTCACTGCAGAAGGCGTCACAGAGATCGATTACAAAGATGTAGCGACTCTAAAAAATTACATTACCGAATCAGGTAAAATCGTACCTAGCCGTATCACTGGTACTCGTGCTAAGTATCAGCGTCAACTGGCTCGTGCTATCAAGCGCGCTCGTTACCTGGCCCTGCTGCCGTACACTGACAAGCATCAGTAATCGGAACTGTCCAAGTTAGAGAGGATTGAAGAATGCAAGTTATTCTACTTGATAAAATCGGTAACCTGGGTGGCCTAGGTGATCAGGTAACTGTTAAATCTGGTTATGCACGTAACTTCCTTATCCCTCAGGGTAAAGCTGTTATGGCAACCAAAGCCAACATTGAACATTTTGAAGCACGTCGTGCTGAGCTAGAAGCAAAAGTTGCTGAGCAACTGGCTGCTGCTCAAGCGCGTGCTGAGAAAGTTGAAGCACTAGAAGCGGTTGAAATCGCTTCGAAAGCGGGTGATGAAGGTAAACTGTTTGGTTCTATCGGTACCCGTGATATCGCTGACGCTGTGACTGCAGCGGGCGTTGAAATCGCTAAAAACGAAGTTCGTCTACCAGAAGGCGCACTGCGTCACACTGGCGAGTACGAAATCAGCGTGCAACTGCACTATGATGTTTTCGCGACCGTCAACGTGAACGTTGTTGCTATGTAATTAGCAACAAGGTTTCGATAAAAAGCCAGCCTTCGGGTTGGCTTTTTGTTTTTTCAGCGGTTTATAACCATTGATAACGAATACCGACCGTGAACATACTGTCGCGATTTTTTAGTCCCGGAGGGACATCTGTCATGTAAGTCTGTTTGTTGGTTATTTTTATCGATAACTTTTCAGTAATGGTTGATGCCAAAGTGAGTGATCCTTCGACACTGGTATTACTGCTCCCTGAAATGATAATACTTCTTCCTTCTAAACTGACATTATCGAGCATATGCCACTCTCCTCTTGCCTGTCCACGTATCACTGATTCACTGACTGAGTAAGGCATGATCAAATCGTCATCATCAATTTCATCGACGTTCGGTTGTTGGTAACGAAAACCTGGGCCTATCTCGGTGCTTAATGTGACCTTAGCGTTTTGAAGCCAGTGATAACCTAAACCCGTTGCCAGCATAAAATCGTCATAATAAGGGCCGTAACGGTCGGCGACATAAGTGGCATTGAGTAGCGCATAGCTTCTGTCACCAAGTAGCATATTAGCTTGCGACTCTAGCTCTGTTTTACGTTTGTCCTCTTCACCATCTTTTTCAACTTGCAACAGGCTAATGCTGGCTTGATAACTGTATTGCTCAACTTGATATTGACCTGTGAGCGCATTATTGATGGTTTGAGAATCTGAGTTACCACCGAGGCGCTGATAACCGAGCGAAATATCGGCTGACCAAGGTGATTCTGATGTTTTATTATCGTCACTTGCATAGGCAGGGACCCCGCATACCATCCAAATTGATAACCACACGGGCTGACAAAAAGACTTCACTACTTTCATCTCACGCAATCTAAGGCGCCGCTATGCTAAGCGCTGTTTGCATTGTGATAGTCAAATTTGGGTTAGAATTCGAGGAGGTCATTCAGCGTTTGGAAAAAAATGTCTCATGGGGCAGCGTCCCACGAGGACAGCGGGTATAATGACCTCCATTAGCAATAGGTGAGTTTTTATGGCAGACAATCGTAAACCCGCAAAAGATCAGCAAGTCGCTAACCTCAAAGTGCCACCACACTCGATAGAGGCCGAGCAGTCGGTTTTAGGTGGTTTAATGTTGGATAATGAACGTTGGGATGCGGTTGCGGAAAAAGTCGTCGGCCATGATTTTTATAGCCGACCCCATCGGTTGATTTATGAATCGACCAAATCGCTACTGGATGAGGGGAAGCCGCTTGATCTCATCACCTTGTCTGAGCATCTCGAAAAGGCGGGAACGCTCGACGATGTGGGCGGCTTTGCTTACTTGGCGGAGCTGGCGAAAAACACCCCGAGCGCCGCTAACATTGTGGCGTATGCCGACATTGTGCGTGAGCGCGCCATGGTGCGCAACCTGATTGGGGTAGCCAATGAAATTGCCGATGCGGGCTATGATACCCAAGGGCGAAGCTCAGAAGATTTGCTCGATATGGCGGAGAGTAAAGTCTTCGCGATTGCTGAGTCTCGGACTAGTGAAACCGAAGGTCCACAGCACATTGACTCGGTACTGAGTCGCACCCTAGAGCGCATTGAAGAGCTGTTCAAGTCACCGCAAGACGGGGTTACCGGCGTATCGACGGGTTTTACCGATCTTAATAAGAAAACGGCAGGCTTACAGCCTTCTGATCTCGTTATCGTCGCGGCACGACCATCGATGGGTAAAACGACCTTTGCGATGAACTTGTGTGAAAACGCAGCCATGGATCAAGAAAAGCCTGTATTGATTTTCTCGCTCGAGATGCCGGCTGAGCAGCTGATGATGCGTATGTTGGCCTCGTTATCACGGGTTGACCAAACCAAGATCCGAACCGGCCAATTAGATGATGAAGATTGGGCGCGTATCTCGTCCTCGATGGGGATCTTGATGCAGAAAAAGAACATGTACATCGATGATAGTTCCGGCCTAACACCGACTGATGTGCGCTCGCGAGCCCGCCGTGTGGCGCGCGAACATGGTGGCGTGAGCATGATCATGGTCGACTATTTGCAACTGATGCGCGTGCCAGGGCTACAAGAAAACCGGACCTTGGAAATTGCTGAAATTTCGCGTTCACTGAAAGCGCTCGCGAAAGAGCTGAATGTGCCTGTAGTGGCGCTATCGCAGCTTAACCGTTCGTTGGAGCAACGTGCTGATAAGCGCCCCGTTAACTCGGACCTGCGTGAGTCGGGTGCGATTGAGCAAGATGCTGACTTGATCATGTTTATTTATCGTGACGAAGTCTACAACCCAGAAAGTGCCATGAAAGGGATTGCAGAAATCCTGATTGGTAAACAGCGTAACGGTCCAATTGGTAGTGTGCGCTTGACCTTCCAAGGCCAGTACTCACGCTTTGATAATTATGCAGGACCCGCGTTTGATGATGAGTGATCTGTCTACCATGACCAATGCGGCTCGCGCCTTCATTGATCCCGAGGCCATGGTGCACAACATCCAAGTGATGCGTCGCAAAGCCCCCGGTAGCAAAGTGATGACAGTGGTCAAATCGGACGGTTACGGTCATGGGCTAACCTCCGTTGCGACGACGTTGGCGCCTTATAGCGATGCCTTTGGGGTGGCGCGGATAGAAGAAGCACTGACGCTGCGTCAAGCGGGCATTACCTTACCCATTGTGCTACTCGAAGGTTTCTACGAAGCGGATGAGCTGCCGTTATTGGTTGAGCACCAATTGACCGCCACGGTGCACTGTGATGAGCAAGTGGCAATGCTGACACAAGCGACCCTATCTTCGCCTTTGTCGGTATGGCTAAAAGTGGACTCAGGCATGCATCGGCTCGGCTTTGAACCGGATCAGGTGCCTGGTGCGCTTTTTGCCCTGCATGCTTGCGACAATGTAGCGCCTGAGATTGGTTACTTGAGTCATTTTGGCTGCGCGGACGAAATGGATAATCCGATCACCCAAGCGCAAATTGACACCTTCTCGCGCGTTACGGAAGGGCTGCCCGGTGAACGCTCATTGGCTGCATCTTCCGGCACGTTATTTTGGCCGCAAAGTCATTTTGATTGGGTGCGCCCAGGTATTTGCCTGTATGGCATTTCCTCTCGTATTGAATTAACAGGCGACGCACTTGGTTTGAAGCCGGCAATGCGCCTGACATCGCGGGTCATGGCTGTGCGTCGTCTCAAAGCTGGCGAGCCGGTAGGTTATGGCGCGCGTTGGCGCAGTTCGCGCGATACCTTGATTGGTGTGATTGCGATCGGCTATGGCGACGGCTATCCGCGTTCTGCACCTGACGGCACGCCCGTATGGCTCAATGGTCGAGAAGTTCCGCTGGCTGGGCGCGTCTCAATGGATATGATCACCGTTGATCTGGGTCCAGATGCGACCGATAAGGTGGGTGATGAAGCGGTGTTGTGGGGACCCGAGCTCCCGGTTGAGCGCATCGCGCGCTTGGTTGATACGATTGGTTATGAACTTGTCTGCCAGGTGACAGGCCGCGTCCCACGTCAATATCTAACCAATCCCTCCCCGAGGGGGGTGAGCGAAACGCAGTGATACGCTAAACGCCTCGGGACTGCTTTGTCTCGGTTGATTAGCCCGCGGTAGGCGCGCCTTGAAGTGTGACGACTAGCGTACGTGAACCGCTCTGATCACGGTGTTCGCCTAGATAAATCCCTTGCCACGTACCGAGGTTGAGATGTCCTTGAGTGATAGGGACAGTGACACTGGCCCCCAGTAAAGACGCCTTAATATGTGCCGGCATATCATCATCCCCCTCATAGGTATGACGGTAATAGGGCGCACGCTCGGGCACTGAGTGATTAAAATGGGACTCCATATCTTGACGCACGGTGGGGTCCGCATTTTCATTGAGGGTTAAACTGGCTGAGGTATGTTTGATAAATACCTGCATCATCCCCATCTCAATATCATGCAACACAGGCAGTGTGTCGATGATCTCGTCGGTCACAAGGTGAAAGCCTCGAGAGCGCGGGCGTAAGCGAATTTCAGTTTGGTACCACATAAGCAATCCTTGTTGTGATCTCTATCGTAATCAGTTAGCCCAAAGGCGATCCAACTATTCTATGATTAATCGCAACCTACTCACAGCGATTGCATGTGAGAATCGAGCCATGATTATGTAATATTACACCAATAACCGCTGCGTACAGCATGGTGGTGCTGACGTTATACAGGACTCCAGCCTGCTGTGATACCCACAGCAGCACTCACAACGCGATTTGGATGACATGATGCTAAAGACAACGAACCCCACACAAACCGTGGCGTGGCAATCACTGACCGCCCACTTTGAAGAAGCACAGGACTATACACTGGCGGATCTGTTTGCGGATAATCCAGACCGATTTGCCCATTTCTCAACGCAATTTGAAGACAGCATTCTGTTGGATTATTCCAAAAACCTGATCAGCGAAGAAACCCTGACCAAGTTATTGGCATTGGCAGACGAAACGGGCGTCTCAGACGCGATTACGTCGATGTTTAATGGTGAGAAAATCAACCGTACAGAAGACCGAGCCGTGCTTCATACTGCGTTGCGTAACCGTAGCAACCAGCCTGTTATGGTGGATGGCGAAGATGTCATGCCGCACGTCAACGCAGTACTCGCGCAAATGCAATCATTCTCTGAGCGTGTGATCAGCGGTGAGTGGAAAGGCTATACCGGTAAAGCAATTACCGATGTGGTGAACATTGGTATCGGTGGCTCAGATCTTGGCCCTTACATGGTCACTGAAGCGCTGGCAGCCTACAAAAACCACCTCAATTTACACTTTGTTTCTAACGTTGATGGCACCCACATGGCCGAAACGTTAAAAGCCCTGAATCCTGAAACGACGTTGTTCTTGGTGGCTTCAAAAACCTTTACCACCCAAGAAACCATGACCAATGCGCACACGGCGCGTGACTGGTTTATGAAGGCCGCTGGAGATGAAAGCCAGGTGGCGAAGCATTTTGCGGCGCTTTCAACCAATGCCGATGCTGTTGCGAACTTTGGGATTGATACGGCCAACATGTTCGAGTTTTGGGACTGGGTTGGTGGCCGTTATTCACTGTGGTCAGCCATTGGTCTATCGATTTGCTTAGGCGTCGGCTTTGACAATTTTGTCGCCTTACTCGATGGCGCACATCAAATGGATAACCACTTTAAAACCGCACCCATGGCGCAAAACATGCCGGTGTTGTTGGCGTTAATTGGTATCTGGTACAACAACTTCCACGGTGCTGAATCAGAAGCGATTTTACCGTATGATCAATACATGCATCGCTTTGCCGCGTATTTCCAGCAAGGCAACATGGAATCAAACGGTAAATACGTCGACCGTCACGGTAATCCGGTTGATTATCAAACGGGCCCAATCATCTGGGGTGAACCTGGTACAAACGGCCAACATGCTTTCTATCAGCTTATCCACCAAGGCACTAAGTTAATCCCGTGTGACTTTATTGCCCCCGTGCATAGTCACAACGCGATTGGCGATCACCACGCTAAACTGATGGCGAACTTTTTTGCTCAGACCGAAGCATTAGCCTTTGGTAAGAGCCGTGAGCAAGTCGAAGCCGAGCTAGTGAAAGCGGGCAAATCGGCCGAAGACGTGGCCGTGATCGCACCCTTTAAAGTGTTTGAAGGTAACCGTCCAACCAACTCTATTTTGGTTGAGAAAATCACGCCTTATACACTCGGGGCTTTGATTGCGATGTATGAGCATAAAATCTTCACTCAGGGTGTAATTTGGAACATTTTCAGCTTTGATCAGTGGGGTGTTGAGCTGGGTAAACAACTGGCAAGCAACATTTTGCCTGAGCTGAGTGATGATCAGCAGGTTGAGAGCCATGATAGCTCGACCAATGGACTGATCAATGCATTCAAGCAGTGGCGCCAAGCGTAAGCTGACCGACTAAGATTAATTGAGAAAGCTAAACGCCGCGATGCTTATCGCGGCGTTTTTATCTTAGTATAGGTGGGTTGACTAAGCTGCGCATCGTTGTTTAATGATCGAAGCAGATCTCGATAAACGCTGTGCCATGTGGGGACTTGAACGGCATGATAATCACTGGGCCATCGCTTTTGTGGTTGATGGTATGGCCTTTGCCTGAGACAACCACTGGGGTCGCCATTTCAAACTCAAAGCCTTTTTCGGATAGGATCCGCTTAGCGCCGCCTGTCACCATATTAGTAATCTCACCGACCATGTCGGTCACTTCTTCATCAATGGATTCTGAACGCTCGCCCAGCATGCGTTGCATGATTTCCAGTGCCATATCTTCATCAAATGTGACTGAAAATGATCCTTTGGTTTGTGGACCAACCATGCCTATCAACCCAGAGACGTCACCTTTTGCGATCTCTGACTTTTTTAAATGAGGCTTCTCTGGCTGGATGTCCAGCTGTGCCATGGTTTGTAGCACATTAATCAGTGAAGTAAGAAATGGGTTGACGAATTGTGCTTCCATAAAGAGTGTCCGTCCTAATCAAATCAGTGTTAGTGAGCCAAGCATTGTGCACAAGTGCCATGGGTTTCAATCACATGATGTTGCACATCAAACCCCATTTTACGCGCTTTCTCACGCAATGCCTCTGATAGCTCTTCAGTGTGACACTCTTCTACGGTGCCGCATTGATCACAAATCAGCAGTTGAGAGCAGTGCCCCTGATGCCCTAAGTGGCAGCAGGCAATATAGCTATTGGTCGACTCTACCTTGTGCACAAACCCCTGTGCTAATAGAAAGTCTAGCGCACGATACACCGTTGGGGGTTTCGCTTGTGGCTCGGTTTCACGCAATATATCGAGCAGCTCGTACGCGGTAATCGCCCGTGAGTTATTGGCGATAATTTCATAAACGCGGGTTCGTTGCGGCGTTAATCTCACACCACGTTGCTCACACAGCTGCTGTGCGCGGTGCAGTAAACCAGTGATCTGGGTCATAGCGCCTCAAAGTACTAACAGTCAGACAGTTATCTTATCATAGCTGTATACCAACGCACCCTGCGTATCTTTATCCTATGCGCTTTGCCACAAGTGTAAATAGATAGTCTATGACCACTTGATCGCGATCAGCTACCTTTGGGTAATGATAGAAGTAAAAACAATAAATAATCAGTCGATTTTTGAATCGGCTAACTGTTTTGCGCTGTCATGTCAGTATGATGGCAGTGTGCCACAGGCATAAAAAACATACCTTTACATCCATAACAGGAGTATGTACCGATGAAAAAACTGTTAGCCCTCGCCGCTTTGGCGTTCGCGTCTGTCTCTACGCAAGCGGCTGCCAATGAGTGTGAGTTAACTGTCACCACCGGCGATAAAATGGCCTACGACCAGTCATCGTTGTCCGTACCAGCAAGCTGTAGTGAAGTGACGCTCACGCTGGAGCATCAAGGCTCAATGCCTGTGACCTCGATGGGCCACAACTGGGTGCTGTCGGAAACGTCTAACTTGCAAGATATCGCCATGAAAGGCGCGGGTGCGGGTGCCGATAACGATTACCTACCACAAGGTGATGATCGTATCTTGGCACATACCAAGTTGGTTGGCGGCGGCGAAAGCACCACCATCACCTTCTCAACCGATGGGTTGCAAGGCAAAGACTTAACTTATTTCTGCTCTTTCCCCGGCCATTGGACGGTAATGAAAGGCAAATTCACTATCAAATAAGTCTTGTTGCGAGAGAGCGCATCGTTCGGCTCTCTCGCTTGCCAAGGTCTTTGTGATTTGGCATTCTACCCGTAACCTTTCTGATAAGTCATTAAACGTGAAGAAGTTTCAATACTACGGCTATAATATTGCGATAAATACTATCCCTAAGTTTTTATATCGTAAGATAGTAGACAGAGACTTCGATGAGCTTTATCGCCAACACAAAGATTATATTGATGATCGTGTCGCGTATTATAATCGCATGGCCCAACCATTCTCCTTTGTTCCTTCGCTCATTAAACACCAAACAGGTAACTTGAAACGAGACTGTGGCTCAGCCTACTTTTTCGATATGTTACGAGTCATGCGCCGTTTTCCAGATGGGTTATTTTTGCACTATATAGGTGGAGATGTCATCAATGTACCTGTATGTCCTGCGTTCGTGAAAAGTCGCCCGATTCATGGCGATAACCAAAATGCTGTCCTACTGAAACTCAATGCTATCCGTCATTTTCAATTTATGGATGATCCTGTGCCTTTTTTGCAAAAGCGGGATAGTGTGGTGTGGCGAGGACGATGCTTTAATGATAAGCGTCGTCAGCTCCTTAAGCGCTTTTACGCTCATTCCACGATTGATGTAGGGGATACGCGTCCTGTGAGTACTGATGATCAGTTTTATCGAAAAGCCCCGCTTACACATCAAGAGCAGCTTCAACATAAGTTTATCCTCAGTGTGGAAGGGAAAGATGTCGCGACCAACTTAAAATGGATCATGTCATCTAACTCGCTTTGTTTGTCACCACCAATGGAGTATGAAACTTGGTTTATGGAGGGCCGATTGATTCCCGGTGTTCACTATGCCGAGGTTAATGCGGATTTCTCTAACCTCGAGACGGTGATGGACCACTACCTTGCTCACCCTCACGAAGCACAGACGATTATTAACAACGCCCATCAATGGGTAAGTCAATTTTTTGATCACCAACGAGAAAGTGTGATTAGCTATCTTGTCGCAGAAAAATATTTCCGGTTATCGCAGCAGTCACCTTAAAGCTAACCATTCAACTTTCTTTTTAGCAATCCCCATAACGGTCTCCATACTGTTATATTACCGATTTATTTCTCCAAGCCTGCTGGTGAACCGGTTCTGCTTAAATCTTACCGATGCAATGTGTATAATCCGCGTCCGCCTGTCGAAAACGACCGTCGTTCAACGTAATTTGCAGAGATTCGAGACCATGACTACCCCTAGCCAAACCGCCGCCAGCCCTGATATGACGCCAAAAACGGTGATGCAGCGTTTCTCTGTTGCACCCATGCTCGATTGGACGGACCGACACTGCCGTTACTTTCATCGTTTATTATCTGGGCAAACCTTGCTGTTTACCGAGATGGTTACCACGGGGGCGATCATTCATGGTAAAGCGGATTACCTTGCCTATAACGAGCAGGAGCATCCGGTGGCGTTGCAACTGGGGGGTTCGGATGCGGCCGATTTGGCAACATGCGCTAAGCTGACGGCTGAGCGTGGTTATGATGAAATTAACCTTAACGTCGGTTGCCCGTCGGATCGGGTGCAAAACGGTCGCTTTGGTGCGTGTTTAATGGCGGAGCCTGAGCTGGTGGCGCAGTGTGTGGCTGCCATGCGAGAAGTCACCGATGTGCCTATTACGGTGAAAACCCGCATTGGTATTGATGAGCAAGACAGCTATGAATTTTTAACCGACTTTGTTGAGACAGTCAGCGAAAAAGGTGGCTGTGATATGTTCACGATTCATGCGCGCAAAGCGTGGTTAAACGGTTTGAGCCCAAAAGAGAACCGCGATATCCCGCCACTGGATTACCCACGCGTGTATCAGCTCAAAAAAGACTTTCCGCACCTGACGCTTGCTATCAATGGCGGGGTGAAAAGTCTTGAGGAAGCGGAGCAGCATCTTGAGCATCTTGATGGGGTGATGGTTGGTCGCCAAGCTTATCAGAGTCCTTTTATGTTGGCCGAGGCCGATCAGCGTTTATTTGGTATGACAACGCCTCGCATTACACGTCGTCAAGCGGTTGAAGCCATGTTCCCATATATCGAAAAACAGCTCTCTCAAGGGGCGCAACTGAACCATATCAGTCGCCATATGTTAGGTCTGTTCCAAAATATGCCTGGCGCGCGGCAGTGGCGTCGCTATATCAGCGAGAATGCGCACAAGCCGGGAGCAAGTATTGAAGTACTGACCACGGCGATGAGCCACATTCCTGACGATTGGCTTGATGCGTAATTGAGTGAAAATGACTAAATTTAGGTTTACATTTAACCACCACGTTGACATCGACCGGAAAGCCAATCCTAATGTACTGAAATAATGAGAATATATAGAGTGACAAATTGGCTTAAAACCTGCAGAGTCTGTCTCGCTATCAAGACAAGGAGATCGTAATGATCGAACTACTTTTTCTGATTGGCTTTGCGGTGGTGTTATTCATGACCGGAGTCAGCATCATGGGCATGGTATTGGCGATGCTCGCGGGTTTTGCTGTGATGATGTTAGCCGGGATGATCGGTACGCTGCTCAAGCTACTGCCATGGCTTTTAGTCATTGCTGTGGTGGTTTGGTTAGTCAAACGTCAACGTCGCAGCCGTAAAGGTCAGTCAGAAGTGATCATCAATGAAAAGCGCTGGGCACGATTCCGTCGCCGCTAGAGCGTGAAAACTTGCGCGTGTGCACAGCAAACGGACAGCATAAGTTGTTTTTGGCTTCTTCTCGGCACAAAGCTTGCTATCATTATCAGTTACCGGCGACAAGGCATGGCTTTGCCGCCTCCGCGTGACGACACTTTTTTATCGACAATGTGGAGACTTTCATGAAAACCACTTCAATGACGCTTGCCGCCGCAGCGTTTACCGCGCTACTGGCCATGCCCTCTCAAGCAGCAACCCTTGCCGGGGGAAAAGTCGGCGCCGATGCCTGGTTTATGGATGCTGATGTCAACAATGTAGAAGCCGATGATGCCAGCACAGCGGGTTCTTATTATGCGGCACTCGAGCACCCGCTTCCGTTAATCCCGAATGCCAAGATCCGTCAAACCTCGGTGAGTGTTGATGGCACTCGCTCGGGCAACGTTGATTTTGACCAAATCGACTTCGTGGCGTATTACGAGTTTCTCGATAACGATCTTGTATCTGTGGATGCTGGCGTTAATTTACAGCGTTTTCAATCTGGTAAGTTCCAAGGGCAGAGCTTCGACGAATGGCAGCCAAACCTGTATGTCGATGCGCGCGTTGGTTTGGTAGGCACGCCGTTAAATGTGTTTGCCACCGTAAGCAAAGGCGAATTTGATGGCACCAGCACCTTAGATGCCGAGGCGGGCCTTATTTATCAACTAGGTTTGGTCGCCGCAGATCTGAATGTGCGTGGTGGCTATCGGATGATTGACCACGATTTCGATTATTTTAATAACAAAGCTGAGCTTGATCTGACCGGTTTCTTTGTCGGTGCAGAATTAGACTTTTAATCTCGCTTTTTATCAGCCTTATGCCCTAAACCGCGCGTCTGCGCGGTTTTTTAATGCCTTCCTGTTTTTTCCCAACTCTGTTGCATATGTCTCACTGCGACTTTCGCCTAATATCCAGCAATAAAAAACTCTGCCACGATTTTTGAGTCATAACGGCAAGGAGAGGGCAGTACGTGCTCCGCCATCGACTCAAACACGGAATAAGGAAAGAGTATGATTTACGCAAAGCCAGGAACAGAAGGGTCAGTGGTAAGTTTTAAATCACGCTATCAAAATTTTATTGGAGGTGAATGGGTTCCACCCGTGAAAGGGCAGTATTTTGCTAATACCTCGCCCTGTACCGGTGAAATCCTAGCAGAGATACCGCGCTCGAGCGCCGAAGACGTGGATCTGGCATTGGATGCTGCCCATGGCGCGAAAGATGCGTGGGGAAAAACCTCCGTCACTGACCGTGCGAATGTTTTGTTAAAAATTGCCGACCGGATTGAAGCTAATCTTGAGATGCTCGCGGTGGCAGAAACATGGGAAAACGGAAAAGCCGTACGTGAGACCTTGGCGGCTGATATTCCGCTTTGTGCTGATCACTTCCGTTACTTTGCCGGTTGTATTCGCGCCCAAGAAGGCACTGCGGCGGAGCTGGATGCAGGGACCGTTGCTTATCATATTCATGAACCACTGGGTGTGGTGGGGCAAATTATTCCGTGGAACTTCCCTTTGCTGATGGCGTCATGGAAACTCGCACCAGCACTGGCGGCGGGAAACTGTGTGGTGCTCAAGCCGGCGGAGCAAACGCCGACGACCATCTTGCTGCTGATGGAGTTGATTGGTGATCTGCTACCGGCCGGGGTCGTTAACGTAGTCAATGGTTATGGCGCTGAAGCCGGGCAAGCTCTCGCCACGTCACCAAGGATTGCCAAGTTAGCGTTTACTGGCTCCACTCCGGTGGGACACCATATTCTGCGCTGTGCGGCAGAAAACCTGATCCCTTCAACCGTTGAGCTTGGTGGTAAATCGCCCAATATCTATTTTGAAGATGTGATGCAGCAAGAGGAGGCCTATATCAATAAAGCGGTCGAAGGCTTGTTGTTAGGCTTTTTCAACCAAGGCGAGGTCTGCACCTGTCCATCACGCGCATTGATTCAAGAGAGCATTTACGATGCGTTTATTGAAAAAGTGATTGAGCGCGCCGGGATGATCAAACAAGGAAATCCGCTCGATACTGAGACCCAGGTGGGCGCCCAAGCGTCTGACGAGCAGTTCGATAAGATCATGAATTATTTGAAAGTTGGACAGGAAGAGGGAGCCAAAGTATTAATCGGGGGCAGCCATAAAGACCTGGGTGGCGGCTATTACGTGCAGCCGACATTACTGCAAGGGCACAATGACATGCGTGTGTTCCAAGAAGAGATTTTTGGTCCTGTGATAGGGGTGACCACCTTTAAAGATGAAGCCGAAGCCTTGGCGATTGCCAACCACACCGAGTATGGCTTAGGGGCGGGGTTGTGGACGCGAGATATGAACCGCGCCTATCGGGTCGGTCGCGCGATTGAGGCGGGACGTGTGTGGACCAACTGCTATCACCTCTATCCGGCGCATGCGGCGTTTGGTGGCTATAAAAAATCGGGAATTGGCCGTGAAAATCATAAAATGATGTTGGGTCATTACCAACAAACAAAAAATTTATTGGTGAGCTATGACATTAATCCTTTAGGCTTTTTCTAAGCTAGCATATCTCGATATCCGGTGCGGCGACTATGCCGCACCACGCTAACTCCGTTTTACGTTAAGGCCATGCATGGCGCCCTCGTCTATCTGATACTAAGCTCAAGATGTGGATTTTATCGATAGGCAAATGACGATGACAGCCGAACAACTCCGTGCGTTATACCGCCAACAGCTTTTGATTGAAGCGCTTGTTGAGCCGTCGTTAGATAATGAAGGATGGGTGGTTGAATGCCGCCATGCTGCGGGAGGCTTGATGGCATTGACGAATGCCGACGGCGTTGAGCAGTGTTTTCTCGATATCGATCAAGCGACCTTGAATGCATTAGAGATTGGTTTTCAGCAAGTGCGCATTATCGACTAATCCCGCGACCCCGCTTAAGCACTCCTTTCTACACATGGGATCTTAAAAAAAGTTATAAAACATTCACATCTATTCTTTATTGTTATTAACTGGTGAGGTTACGCTAGCATTTACGCAATGTTAGCAAGGAATGTCGTCACCATGTTACTCAAGGATCTCTCCGGGTTAACCAGCCCGCTTAATGATCAGCAAATCGGCCAGTTGCAACAAGCGGTGGCGGAGTTGTCACCGCAGCAGCTGGCCTGGATCAGTGGTTATTTTTGGGGGTTAAGCCAAACACCTGCCGGTGAAGCGGTGGCACCCAAGACCATGCCACAAACCAGTGCCGCGCCCAACCACACCCTGACTATTCTGTATGCCTCGCAAACGGGTAATGCCAAAGGCGTGGCGGAGGCGTTACATCAAGAGGCCGAGGCAGCAGGGATCCCAGCCAAGTTGGTTGCGACCGATAACTATAAAGGCAAGCAGCTGGGCAAAGAAACCCACTTGGTGATAGTGGCTTCCACCAATGGTGAAGGCGAGCCGCCTGATAATGCCATTGAGCTGCATGAATTTTTACAATCTAAAAAAGCGCCTAAGCTTGACCATCTTCACTACGCCGTTTTGAGCTTAGGAGACTCGAGTTACGAGTACTTTTGCCAAACAGGTAAAGATTTTGACGCCTTTTTACAAAAACTCGGCGCTCAGCCCATGGTCGCCCGTCTTGATTGCGATGTGGATTATGAAGCCACAGCCAGTGCCTGGCGCGAGCAAACCTTAGCCGAGGTCAAGCAACAATTTCAGGCCAGCGGGGACGCGCAAGTGGTGCCACTCCATCAAGCCACCTCGCACGCTAAATATACTAAGCAGTCTCCTTACACAGCCGAACTACTCACCTGTCAGCGTATTACTGGACGTGGGTCAGATAAAGCTGTTTACCACATTGAATTTGATCTGGATGAGTCCGGCATTCAATACCAACCGGGCGATGCCTTGGGGGTGTGGTATCAAAACGATCCTGTATTAGCCGATGCCATTTTAGCCCAAGTAGGACTGAGTGGTGACGAGTCGGTAGCGGTGGATGGCAGTGCCGTTTCGTTGCGCGAGGCGCTGATCACTGACTATGAAATCACCGCTTCTAATCCGCAGCAGATCACTGCGCTGGCGGCGTTGTCGGAAAGCGACACACTCACCGCCTTGACGAAAGACAAAGCTGCACTGCGTGAGTTTGCCAATCGCACTCAGCTCATTGATGCATTGACGCTGGCCGATGTCACTCTCAATGTCGAGCAATTTCAATCGATATTGCGCCGGCTTACCCCGCGTTTGTACTCAATTGCTTCCAGCCAGGCAGAAGTAGAAGACGAAGTGCACCTCACCGTCGGGCTGGTGGAGTATCAGTATGAGAGTGGAGCGTCACGCCAAGGCGGCGCATCGAGCTTTCTCGCCCACCGCGCAGCGCAAGCGGAGACAGTAAAAGTATTTGTTGAGCATAACGATAACTTTAAGCTTCCTGATAACGATGCCACCCCGATCATTATGATTGGCCCAGGCACCGGTATTGCGCCCTTCCGCGCCTTCTTGCAAGAGCGAGAGCAGCGAGAAGCCAGCGGCGATAATTGGCTGTTTTTTGGCGATCGCACCTTCACTGACGATTTTCTCTATCAGGTTGAATGGCAGCAATACCTTAAATCTGGCCTACTCACGCGGATGGATGTGGCCTTTAGCCGTGATCAGGCAGAGAAAGTGTATGTCCAGCATCGGTTACGCGAACGCGCTGAAGCGGTATGGCAATGGCTATCAAACGGTGCCTACCTCTATCTGTGTGGCGATGCCAACCAAATGGCGAAAGATGTCCATGAAGCGTTAATCGAGATTGCCCAAACACAGGGTCAGCAAAGCCGTGAGCAAGCCGAAGCCTTTATTAACGAATTGCGCAAAGATAAGCGCTATCAAAGGGATGTGTACTAATGAGTGAGCAGAAATTTGCGGGCGATACACTGGGCCCACTGGCCGATAATGAACGGCTAAAAAAAGACAGTGATTATTTGCGTGGCACCATTGATCACGACTTGCAGGATCCGATCACGGGTGGTTTTACCGATGATAATTTCCAGCTGATCCGTTTTCACGGCATGTATCAGCAAGATGATCGCGATATTCGCGCGGAGCGGCAAAAACAAAAATTGGAGCCACTGCATAACGTGATGCTACGCGCGCGGATGCCGGGCGGGATCATTACCCCTGAGCAATGGTTAGCGATTGACAAGTTTGCCCGCGAAAGCTCGCTCTATGGCAGCATTCGCTTGACTACGCGACAAACTTTTCAGTTTCATGGTGTCCTAAAGCCTAACATCAAGCTCATGCATCAGACCTTGCATGAATATGGTATTGACTCGATTGCTACTGCTGGGGATGTGAACCGTAATGTGCTGTGTACCTCCAACCCAGTGGAGTCCGAGCTCCATCAGCAGGCCTATGATTGGGCAAAACGCATCAGCGAGCACTTGCTGCCTAAAACTCGCGCTTACGCAGAGATTTGGCTCGATGGTGAAAAAGTCGAAGGCAGCCAAGATAAAGAGCCGATTTTGGGTGAGCGTTACTTGCCGCGTAAGTTCAAAACCACGGTGGTGATCCCGCCACAAAACGACGTGGATGTGCACGCCAACGACCTTAACTTTGTCGCCATCGCCGAACAAGGACAGCTGATCGGCTTTAACGTCTTAGTCGGGGGTGGGCTGGCGATGACCCATGGTGACACCAACACCTACCCGCGCCGCGCAGATGATTTTGGTTTTATTCCGCTTGAACATACGTTGAAGATTGCTGAGGCCGTGGTCACCACCCAACGTGATTGGGGAAACCGTTCGAACCGTAAAAATGCGAAAACCAAGTACACCCTTGATCGTGTTGGCGCGGATGTATTCAAAGCGGAAGTGGAAAAGCGTGCTGGTGTAATATTTGCGCCAAGCCGGCCTTATAGCTTTACTGGTCGCGGTGATCGCTTGGGCTGGACCAAAGGGATTGACGGTAAATACCACCTCGCCTTATTTATCGAAAATGGCCGCTTGCGTGATACACCAGAAAAGCCGCTCAAAACCGGCATGGCAGAGATCGCCAAGGTACACCAAGGCGATTTTCGAATGACCGCCAACCAAAACCTGATCATTGCCGGGATCCCTGAAGAGCAAAAAGACGAGATTGAGGCGTTAGCGCGTCGTTATCGGTTAATTGATGATGCGCACAGTGTACAGCGCACGAATTCGATGGCGTGTGTTTCCTTCCCAACCTGTCCACTTGCCATGGCAGAAGCGGAGCGCTTTCTTCCCGATTTTGTCACCGAAGTGGAAGCGATTCAGAAAAAACACCAAGTAGAAAACGATCCGATTGTTTTACGGGTGACCGGCTGTCCCAATGGTTGCGGCCGCGCGATGCTGGCAGAAGTGGGTTTGGTCGGCAAAGCGCCGGGTCGTTACAACTTGCATTTAGGTGGGAATTGGGAAGGTACCCGAATCCCCAAAATGTACAAAGAGAACATCACCGATCGTCAGATCCTTGAAGAATTGGATCAGTTGATTGGTCGCTGGGCAACGGAGCGTGAAGTGGGTGAGCACTTTGGTGATTTCTTGATCCGCCGCGAGGTGATTGCCCCCGTGCATGTATCTAAGAGGGATTTTTATGCTTGAAACCGTTCAACCTAATGCGACGTTAGCCTTGGCTGACATTGCCGCGATGAATAAAAGCCAGCAAGCCTTGGCATTGGCGGAGGTCAATGCCACATTGGAGTCACTTTCGGCGCCTGAGCGTGTGGCCTGGGCACTTGAGCATCTCGAGGGGCAATGTGTTCTGTCGTCCAGCTTTGGTGTACAGGCAGCGCTTATGCTTCATTTAGTGAGTCAGGTTAAATCGGACATTCCGGTGATCTTAACCGACACGGGCTACTTATTTGCCGAGACTTACCGGTTTATCGATACCTTAACTGCACGGCTTAACTTGGATTTGCGCGTCTATCGTGCTGAGCTTTCCCCCGCGTGGCAAGAAGCGCGTTACGGCCAACTCTGGGAGCAAGGCGTGGAGGGGATCAGCCGATATAATCAAATCAACAAAGTTGAGCCGATGAAGCGTGCGCTGCGAGAGCTAAAAGCCGGGACCTGGTTTTCTGGGCTCCGCCGAGGTCAATCTGACTCGCGTGCCAATTTGCCGATACTCAGTGTCCAGCATGGGGTGTTTAAGTTCTTGCCTGTGATTGATTGGTCGAACCAACAGGTCGATGATTATCTGCGCGAGCACGACTTGCCTTATCATCCATTGCGCGAAAAAGGCTATGTGTCGGTGGGGGATGTCCATACCACCCAGCGGTTAGAACCGGGCATGCGTGAAGAGCAAACACGGTTTTTTGGTCTCAAACGCGAGTGCGGCTTGCATGAGGACGACTTAAATGATGGTTCGGGGATATAGCCCCGTCGGGAATAGCCTCGTCGAGAATAGCCCCGCCGAGAAAGAATGTAACTAACTCTCGGCCCTTAAATAGTGTCACCTTGTGGTGGCATTTTTTTGTTCAATTTCACTGAGTTTGTCTACTCTTTAACTGAGTAACTCATCAGCCGTGGCGTGTTTTGTGCTATAAATAGCGGGTAAAGCTAGGAGGCAGTGAATAAGAGCCTAATACTTTTATTCGCAACGTGTCACGGATGCGCCATTAATGTGACCAACAGTGAATCTTATGAACAAAAAACTATCTTTAGTCGCGCTTGCCGTCGCCGGTGTCGTTGCCATTGGCGCCCCGGCTGTCATTGACTATACATCAGCAGCTCCCTCCACGTCTGATACTAACCAGCGTTATATGGGGCACGGCAACGGCTGGCTGGAAGTGAACACGGCCACTTTTGCTAACAATATTCAACGTGTTCAACAGCAAGTCAGTGAAGGGACGAAAATCTGTGCCGTAATGAAAGCGGATGCCTATGGCAATGGTATTGCAGGCTTATTGCCCACCGTGATTGCAAGTGGTATCGACTGTGTTGGTATTGCCAGTAATGAAGAAGCTCGGACGTTGCGCGAAGGCGGCTTTACCGGCGAGATCATGCGTGTACGGACCGCGACCTTGCAGGAAATGGAAAGTGCATTAGCATTGAACATGCAAGAGCTCATTGGCTCGGCAGAGCAAGCCGAGCAAATGCGTGAGTTAGCCGACAAGCATGATATTACCATTCCGGTCCATATGGCCTTTAATGCCGGAGGTATGGGGCGTAATGGTATTGAGATGAACGAGGAATCTGGCAAACAAGTTGCGGTGGATATCGCTACCGACCCACGCTTTAACGTCGTCGGTATCATGACTCACTTTCCTAACTATGAAGCGGAGTATGTTCGTAGCAAGTTAGGACAGTTTACTGCGAACAGCGAATGGCTAATAGAGGAAGCTGGGCTTCAACGTGAAGACGTATTGCTGCACGCGGCGAACTCTTTTGTGACCCTGAATGTTCCTGAAGGCCATCTTGATATGGTTCGTCCGGGAGGCGCCTTGTATGGCGATCAGCCCACTAACCGTGAACTGCCACCGATCATGAGCTTTAAAACTAAAGTGGCCTCTGTGCATCACTTGCCTGAAGGCAGCACCGTGGGCTATGACAGTACCTATACGCTAAAGCGTGATTCGGTGTTGGCGAACCTGCCGGTGGGGTATTCGGATGGTGTGCCACGTAAAATGGGCAACAACGCTGATGTCTTGATTCAAGGTCACCGAGCCCCCGTGGTCGGTGTTTCATCCATGAACACCATTATGGTCGATATTACCGAGATTGCGGATCAAGTGATGCCAAACGATGAAGTGGTGCTCTTTGGTCAGCAAGGGGAGGAGACCATTGGCGCTGAAGAATATGAATCGAGTGCGGATGTGATCTTCCCTGAGATATACAGCTGGTGGGGCGCGGTCAACCCACGTGAATACGTGCAGTAATCAGTACAAAAAAAGCGATGCCGATTGGCATCGCTTTGCTTGTTATTCAAGCGCTGATCCGTTTTACAGGATATCAAGCAACTCTACTTCAAATACTAATGCAGCAAATGGCGGGATTGCTGCGCCAGCACCACGCTCGCCGTAGGCCAGATCTTGTGGTACATACAGTTTCCACTTAGAGCCAACCGACATCATTTGCAGGGCTTCCACCCAACCTTTAATCACGCCAGTCACTGGGAACTCGACCGGTTCGCCACGCGTAACTGAGCTATCAAAAACGCTGCCATCGATCAGTTGGCCATGATAGTGCACACGTACCTGCTTATCGCTGGTTGGGATGTCACCGTCGCCTTGTACCAGCACTTCGTACTGTAGGCCTGATTCGGTTACCGTCACTTCATCACGTTTGGCATTATCAGCCAAGAAAGTATCGCCTTCTGCGGCTTGTGCTTTTGCAGCTTCTTGACGAACTTCTTCTGCTTTTGTGTGAAGCTCACGCAATGCATTATTAATGTCATCAATTTCGATCTCTGGCATTTCGCCAGCTAAGGCCGTGCTGATGCCTTTGGCAATCGCATCGACGTTTAGACTTTCAAGGCCACTGCCCGCAAGTTGTTGGCCCATTTGTAGGCCGATGCCATAGCTGGCCTTCTGTTCGACGGTTTCCAGTTGTACGTCAGACATAACGTCTCTCTTTTGTGGGTCAATAAAGTGTGAAAGGATAACAGGTGATGGTTTCGTGGGTAAACTTTTGTGCCAAAAAGGCGTCCAATATGAGGACAAAACAACAATATATGCGCGGAGTGGCAATGAAGTTAACAGCAATACGAGCGCTCTGGGATAAACTGCGTGCGAAAGGTGGAGACAAACTCACCACTGTTTTAGAGCAAGCGGCGACGTTAAGTCGTCACAGTGCGATGCTAACGCGAATACAACACGCGTGGCGCCACCTGCCTCGTCTCCACCGGCGGCTGCTGATGATCCTGGTTCCCGTCGTTGTGGTATTGGCCTTACTTCCTAGTCCCACGCCGCCTGAGTCGTCATCGGATAAACCTGTGCGCCAGGCGCGACAGCCGGTTGCGATCAATCCAGATGCGAGCCGTTCGTTATCATCGTCAACAGCTCCATCGTCAACAGCGTCACAAAACGCATCGTCAGTGGCTGACTCTGCGACGTCACAGGAGTCCTCAACCGCAGAAGAGAGCGCTTGGACACGTCATCAAATTGAGTCTGGTGATACCTTGGCCAAATTGTTCCGACGCTACGATCTCGCCTTAACGGACTTGTATTCGATTGCCAATATTGAAGGTGAAGGCAAACCTATCAGCCGCATTCAGCCTGGCCAATGGATTCGTTTTAAACGGACATCCAGTGGCGCGCTAGATATATTGCAGATCGAAACGGAGAAAGGTCAATCCGCACTGTATTTTCGCCTTTCTGATGGCGGTTTTGCCCGTCAACGTTAGTTTCTTGAAACCGTCAATCTAACCGAAGGCATTGATAGGTGGTGCTTTCGGTCTCTTCCCTGTCTTTTATAGTCCTTACTCTGTCTGTTTTTTGCGCAATTTTGTGATTAAAGTCGCTGCAGCACGATTTTTAAGCTATTTTTTATAAATCAGTCAATACGGCTGGATACATTGCATCATTGAGGCGGAAAAGGGACAAATTGCGGTTAAGGGTGTGAATGCCTGCCAAACAAGCCAGTGTTGTATGACATACTTTTTACGAAAATAATGAGTCTTTCATCACACTTTGGTTATTTTTTGTGCTAGTATTTGCGCCGCTGTGTAGGACAGACACGCAAGCCCGCCTCAACATGGATGTCTAGGCATTAACACGCTAATCACTAATTTGTTGAGGACTCGCTTTTCCATGTTGAAAAATCTATCTATTGGCAAAAAGTTTACCGCGGCTTTTTCCCTCATTGGTATTGCTGTCGTGATCTTTGGGTTTTACATCTTCACCCAAGTCAGCGGCATGCGCGATAATATGCTGAACTTTACTGACGATACCCTTCCCGCGGTGCTTGAGATCGAACGACTCAATGAAGAGATGATACGGATTCGTCAGGATCAGTATGCGGTTCTTACCTTTAGTGATCCGGCAGAACGACGTGAAATCTTGGGCGAGATAGATGTTATGAAGCGCGATTATAGCCGTGCTCTCGACGCCTACCAAGAAAGCCTTTGGTACGATGATGAAAAAGCAATTTTCAGTCGTATCCAGAACAATTGGGACAAATATAATCAAGAGCTCAGTGCTTTTCCTGACCGTGTTGAAGACGGGCAACTGACCGCAGCACAACAAATTTTATCTAAGTCGTTTGGTACCTTCGGACAGTTAGATAAGTCCTTAACGGAAATGTCTGAGTTGATGCAAGGCTTTATTGGTAAAAACCGCGCCTCCATGCTAAGCCAAGTTTCTACTGTGAGTATGACCATTATTGGGGTACTGCTTGCAGTGATCGCCTTTATGATTGTGGTGGCAGTGGTGTTCACTCGAGCGATCATCAGTCCGTTGCGCTTAGTGATGGAGCAGTCTTCTGCAATCGCCAAAGGAGATTTAAGTTATCAATTGGATCGCAGCCAGATTGGTAATGATGAAATGGGTAAATTGGCGGACTCGAGCATGGCGATGCAAGACAGTCTGCGCACGCTGATTGAAGAAGTGATTGCCGCGGTCACCCAATTGAGCAGTGCAGTCGAAGAGGTCAGTGCCGTATCGAGCCAAACCTCGACTGGGATGCAAAACCAGCAACATGAGGTGTCGCAAGTGGCGACCGCGATGGCACAAATGAAAGCCACCGTGGCGGATGTGGCGCAGAATACCGAAAGCTCATCCACCGCAGCCAACGAAGCGAGCGAGCAGTCTCGTATGGGGGCGCAAGATATTGATGGGATGGTGGCATCGATTCGCAAAGTAGCAGAGGACATGCGTCAAACGGGCAATACCGTGAGTGAGCTCGATCAGCAGTCGAAACAAATCAACATGGTGGTGGATGTTATTCGTGATATTGCCGAGCAAACCAACTTACTGGCGTTGAACGCGGCGATTGAAGCAGCGCGTGCCGGTGAATCGGGCCGTGGCTTTGCGGTGGTGGCCGATGAAGTGCGTACCTTAGCGGGCCGTACCCAAGACTCAACGGGCGAAATCACCACCATCATCGAAAAACTGCAGCAACACGCCACGCAAGCGCGCAATGCCACCACGCAAAGCTGTGAGAGCATTGAGCAATGCGTAGAGCAGGGCGACCAGGCTCAACAGCTGGTGCGTGGGATTGAAACCTCGGTTGAAAACATCGCTGATATGGGCATGCAAATTGCCAGTGCCTGTGGCGAGCAAGACTCGGTAGCGGATGAGCTAAGCCGTAACATCGAGCGCATCAATGATTCGTCACAAGAAGTCGCTGGCGGTGCTGATCAAACCGCACAAGCCTGTAGCGAGCTCAGCCAGTTGGCGCAATCACTGCAAACGACCATGCAGCGCTTCCGTCTAACCAAATAGGTCTTACCGCCAATAGATGAAAACAAAATCCCGCTGATTCAGCGGGATTTTTTGCTTTAAACGGCGGATGCGTCACTCACCGATAAACGCATATCAATATGGGGGATCCCATCTTCTAAGTAGGCGTCGGAAAACGCCGAAAAGCCATGGGTTTGATAAAACCGCTGTAAATGTGTTTGTGCGCCAATCTCAATATCATCATGTGGCCAATGTTGCTGGCAAGCCTGAATCGCGTGGCGAACCAATTGATGCCCCCATTGACCGTTTCGGTGAGCGGGCGCAACGATCACACGGCCAATGCTGGCGCCTGAGTAACTTGCACCTGGTGCCAGCACACGGGCATAAGCCGCCAGATCGCCATTCAGCCAGCCCATTAAATGCAGCGTCTCTGGCGCGGTGTCGAGCGCATCAAGCTCTGGGTAGGCACAGGCTTGTTCCACTACAAACACATCTACCCGTAATTTCATCAGTGTGAATAAGGTGCGCGTATCAAGCGCGTCAAATGTCACGATTTGCCAATCCATACCAAAACTCCAAAGGGGAAAGTAAAAAAATACCGCAGACAGGCTGCGGTATTCAAAAGCTATTTATTGGGTGTCGTTAACCAGCTACTGACGAGGCTGGCTTAAATCAACATGATAAACGCCAAATCCCACTTCATCAGTGCCTTGGCGGCGCATTGACCATTGGCCTTTTTGCTCGATAAATTGCGCCGCTTTCTCGCTCGGTGAGGTTTCAAAGCTGACCACAGCGTCGCCTTCGATAGGCGCGATGGACCAGTTGTTATCCGCACTCACTGTGACTTGGCCTTCTTCTTGACTCACACGGCTGATGTAGTTGGCGACCACGGTACGGTTTTCATCCGGCGCGGCAAAGGCGATATGGTCACTGCCGGTGCCTGGGAACTTACCACTATAAGCACGGTAATTGTTGGTCGCTATCAGGAAGGTTTGCTCAGGGTCAACCGGCTCACCTTGATAGGTCAGGTTGATGATTCGCGACGCGTCTGGATTGACCTCATTGCAATCTCCGTCGTAGCGGGCAGGCTTGGTGATATCAATCTGATACTCGACACCGTCAATGACATCAAAGTTATAGGTGCGGAATCCATCCCAGTTCACCAGTGACTGGGGCTGCTCTGTGTTGGGATCGATTTGGTTAAACTGGCCGGCACTGCACTCTAGCCATTGGGTAAGCTCGGCACCAGAGACTTTCAGTGCCACCAAGGTATTCGGGTACAGATAAAGATCGGCGGCGTTACGGAACGTCAGTTGGCCCGCCTCCACTTCGGTAAAGTTGCTCGGATCGTTTTTGCGACCACCGGCTTTAAAAGGCGCGGCGGCAGACAGCACCGGCAGATCGGCTAAGTCAGGGTCCCCTTGAATCATGCGCTCGACATAGTCTTGCTGTGCGAGGTTAACGATTTGTACGGTCGGATCGTCTTGAAGCAGGGCCAAGTAGGAATACATCACATCATTAGCTTGACCAATTGGCTGATTGACGAAATCTTGTGTGGCTTTATGGTCTGACTCCACAGCCTTAAGCAAAGCTTCATCGGCCTCGACTAAGGCCTTGTTATTCGCCTGATCAAAAATCGGACGCGCCTGAGCCTGACTGTCAGTAACTTGCCATTGACCATCGACTTGCTCGAGCGCCAGATCTATTACACCGACATGGCTGCCCCAGCGGCCGGCCATCACACTGGCCACACCATTGATCGTGCCTTTATCGATATCCGCACCGGGAATATTGGCGAAGTCTTCTCCAGGGAAGACGGCATGTGAATGACCAAAGGCAATGGCATCAATGCCGTCGACATCCGTGAGGTAATACACAGAATCTTCTGCCATCGCTTTATAAGGCGCTTGTGAAATACCTGAGTGAGGAATAGCCACGACCACATCGGCCCCTTTGGCTTTCATTTCCGGCACTAACTTTTCTGCGGTTTGTTTAATGTCTTTGGCGATCACCTTTCCTTCGAGGTTGGCTTTATCCCAAGTCATTATCTGTGGCGGGACAAAGCCGATATAACCGACTTTGATGGTGTGGCTATCACCGTCTTCATCTTTGAGTTGGTATTCTTTAATTAAATACGGGTCGAAGTAGTGCTCGCCGCTATCGGCATCAAACACGTTGGCGTTGATATACGGGAAGTTAGCGTCGTTGATTGACTCTTTTAAAAAGGCCAAGCCATAGTTGAATTCATGGTTACCGATGTTTCCCACTTCATAATTGAGCAAGTTCATCGCTTTGTACACTGGGTGCACTTCGCCAGGTTGGATGCCTTTGCTCGCCATGTAATCGCCCATTGGGCTGCCTTGGATCAGGTCACCGTTATCGACCAATAGCGCGTTTTGTGCTTCATCGCGAGCTTGTTTGACCACGGTCGCGGCGCGGACCAAACCGATTTTTTGTGACGGCTTGTTTTTGTAGTAGTCGTAATCCATCACATTAGTATGAATATCGGTGGTTTCAATCACACGCAAGTTGATGGTATCGGCAAAGGCACTGCCAGATGCGGCAAACAGACCGGCAACCACCGCGGTGGCGACAGCAGAAGGGAGCAAACGCATAACAGGATCTCCAAGTGAAAAGTGTGCGTTAGTTATCAAGCAATTGAATTATGCCGTTTATCATTCACATGAAGCTGTGCGCTTGATCGGCTTTATCGAACCGTTTCAAAGCTCTGAGGCGGCAATTGAGCGCTTTGCGATCGCAGTCATTGTTTAATTGACCCGATGCCTTACCCATTCCACTCCCTCCTAAAGCACTAAAAAGAATAAAAAATGAATTTATAGAATTTCAGGTAATAGTTGTGGGGCGATATAGTGGCGGTATTGTCATCAAGGAAATGCGCGATCATGGATTATCTTCCTCTTTTTGCTCAGCTCAAACACCGTCCTTGCCTCGTGGTGGGCGGCGGCGAAGTGGCATGGCGAAAAACCCGCATGCTACTCAAAGTCGGGGCGGCGGTCACCTTAGTGGCCCCAGAGGTCGACCGTGAAATTGAAGAGGCGCAAGCGCAAGGCAAGTTGACGGTGTTACGCGAGGCGTTTCGTCCCGATCATCTGGATGGAAACATGCTGGCAATTGCGGCGACCGATAATGCCTTAGTCAACGAGTTGGTCTCCACTGCCGCTGACAGCCGCAATATTTTGGTCAATGTGGTTGATGATACGCCCAAGTGCAGCTTTATTGTCCCCTCATTAGTGGATCGCTCTCCCATTATCATTGCTATTTCGTCGGGCGGTAAAGCGCCGGTATTGGCACGGATGCTCCGTGAAAAAATTGAAACCTTGGTCCCCCAACATATCGGCAAAATGGCAGCGATGGCGGGCGCGTTTCGCGACAAACTGAAAGCACGCATTCCGACTTTAACGGGGCGGCGCAAATTCTGGGAGGCCGCTTTTAGTGGCCGGTTTGCTGATTTAGTCGCGGCGGGCAAACACCAGCAAGCCGAGCAGGCGCTTGAACAGCTTAGTGGACAAATCACCACCCAAGGCGAAGTGGCCTTGATTGGCGCCGGGCCAGGGGATCCTGGGCTATTGACCTTGCGCGCGTTGCAATTGATGCAGCAAGCCGATGTGGTGTTATACGACTATTTAGTCGCTGAGCCGATTATGGAGTTGTGTCGCCGAGATGCAGAGCTGGTTTGCGTGGGCAAACGGGCGAGCTACCACAGTGTGAGCCAAGACGACATTAATCGTCTATTGGTGGAGCATGCCCAAGCGGGAAAACGGGTGGTGCGCTTAAAAGGAGGCGATCCGTTTATGTTTGGCCGTGGTGGCGAGGAGTTACAAACACTGGCCAACGCCGGAGTCTCGTTTCAAGTGGTGCCTGGTATCACCGCCGCTGCAGGGGCAACGGCGTATGCCGGTATTCCGCTAACCCATCGCGATCACGCCCAAACGGCGCTGTTTATTACCGGCCATTTGAAAAAAGAACAAGACACGCTGGAATGGGCCACCTTGGCACGCGCGCAGCAAACCTTGGTGATCTACATGGGGCTAATGAAGTCGGCCCACATTCAAAGCCAGCTTTTGGCTCATGGCCGTTCACCGGAGACGCCAGTGGCGGTGATTGAAAACGGCACCCGTCCAGAGCAAAAAGTCTTTACTGGTCAACTCAACAACTTACCGTCGCTGGCTGAGCAAGCGGCGTCGCCAGCCCTAATCGTAGTGGGCGAAGTCGCGGCCCTCGCCGGTCAGCTGACTTGGTTTGGTGATAATAATGTGGCAACCGATGCTGATCCCACGCAAGCGCCAACCGCCGTGGTTAACTTCGCTTAAAGGATAATGAAGATGGACGCAAAAACACTGACTCACCTCCAGCAGTTGGAAGCCGAGAGCATTCATATACTGCGGGAAGTCGCAGCGGAGTTTGATAACCCCGTGATGCTGTATTCAATTGGTAAAGATTCGTCGGTGATGCTGCATTTAGCACGCAAAGCCTTTTACCCCGGTAAGATCCCGTTTCCGCTGTTGCATGTCGATACCGATTGGAAGTTTCGCGACATGATTACCTTTCGCGATCGCACCGCTAAAGAGCTGGGGCTAGATCTGATTGTGCACAAAAATCCAGAAGGAATAGCACAGGGGATAAATCCTTTTGATCACGGCTCCGACAAGCACACCGACATCATGAAAACCCAAGCGCTGAAGCAGGCGCTGGATCAACATAAGTTTGATGCGGCGTTTGGCGGCGCGCGTCGAGATGAAGAAAAATCCCGCGCCAAAGAGCGCGTCTATTCGTTTCGCGATAAGAACCACCGCTGGGATCCGAAAAATCAACGGCCAGAGCTGTGGCGCAACTACAACGGCCAAGTGAACCCGGGCGAGAGCATTCGTGTGTTTCCGCTCTCTAACTGGACCGAGCTCGATATCTGGCAATACATCTATCTGGAAAATATCGATATTGTCCCGCTTTACTTGGCGGCTGAACACCCGGTGGTGGAGCGTGAGGGCACCTTGTACATGGTCGATGATGCGCGGATGCCGATTGGACCCGAGGAAACCGTGATGCATAAATCGGTACGTTTCCGCACGCTGGGCTGCTACCCGCTTACCGGGGCGATTGAATCCACCGCGACCACCTTGCCAGAGATCATCGAAGAGATGTTGGTCGCTACCTCAAGTGAACGCCAAGGGCGGGCGATCGACCACGATCAGTCCGGATCCATGGAGCGCAAAAAGCGTCAGGGTTATTTCTAAGGAGCAGTCATGAATCCAGCAATTCAACAACAGGTGGCCGATCTGGGTATTGAGGGTTATCTGCAACAGCACCAACACAAAAGTTTATTGCGCTTTTTGACCTGTGGCTCGGTCGATGACGGTAAATCGACCTTGATTGGCCGCTTGCTGCACGACTCGCAACAGATCTATGAAGATCAGCTGGCTGCTGTCCATGCCGATAGCCAGCGTGTCGGTACCACGGGGGAGAAACCGGATCTGGCGCTACTGGTAGACGGCCTGCAAGCCGAGCGCGAGCAGGGGATCACCATTGATGTGGCGTACCGGTATTTCTCCACCTCCAAGCGTAAGTTTATTATCGCCGATACCCCAGGCCATGAGCAGTACACCCGTAATATGGCTACCGGCGCGTCGACCTGTGATGTAGCGGTGATCTTAATCGACGCCCGTCACGGCATCTTGGATCAGACTCGTCGTCACTCGTATATCGCTAACTTGCTGGGTATTCAGCATTTTGTGGTAGCGGTAAACAAGATGGACTTGGTGGCATATAGCCAAACCCGGTTTAATGAAATTCAAGAGCAGTATCTGGCATTTGCCGATCAGCTCAACCCCGGCTTGTCAGTGTCTATGGTGCCTTTGTCGGCACTGGAAGGCGACAATGTGGTCAATGCCAGTGACGCGATGGCGTGGTATCAAGGCGAGCCGCTACTCAGCCAGCTAGAAGCCATCGACATTGAAAAATCACGCGGGACGGGCGCGTTCCGTTTTCCGGTGCAGTATGTCAATCGACCGGATCTGAACTTCCGTGGCTATGCAGGCACCCTTGCCAGTGGCGAGTTGCATGTGGGCGATGAGGTTAAGGTACTCCCTTCTGGGCTTACCGCGAAGATCGCGCGCATCGTCACCTTTGACGGTGATCGTGAATTCGCCTTTAGCGGTCAAGCGGTCACCCTCACTTTGGATAAAGAAATTGATATCTCGCGTGGCGATCTCTTGGTGCGAGCGGATGATGACGTGGCGGTGGGTCAACGATTTGACGCCGACGTGGTGTGGATGACGCAAACCCCACTGGCACCGGGGCGCGAATACGATATTCAGTTGGCCAGCAAGAAAACCTCAGCGCAGGTTGAGGCACTGTCGTATGGGGTCGATGTTAATACGCTTAATACTCATGACGCAGACACCTTGCCGCTCAATGGCATAGGTCGTTGCACCTTGACCCTGAGCGAAGCGGTGCCGCTAGATACCTATCACGATAGCCCGAATACCGGAGGCTTTATCCTGATTGACCGTCTCACCAATGTGACGGTCGGCGCGGGCATGATTCGTCATGTCGCTGAGACGCAGCCACTAACCACCTCGTCGTTTTCAGCGTTTGAGCTTGAATTAAACCAGCTTATCCGCAAGCACTTCCCGCATTGGCAAGCGCGGGATCTTGGTCAGCTGGGATAGATAATACCTGAGTGTTAATAAGCCCTATATCGGGCTAGCCACATCATTCGCTAGCCCGATACGAGGTCTCATCAAGGCAATGATAAGAGAATAGGTGAATCGTGATAACACACGTATTTTGGCATGGCGGACGGAGAGACTATTTATGACGCAATCTTTTATATCGTCTTCCGATCCTAACGTGATCTGGCATACACATAGTGTTGATCAAGCAACGCGCAGTGAACAAAAGCAGCAGCAGCCGGTCGTGCTTTGGTTTACTGGCTTGTCTGGCTCGGGCAAATCGACCATTGCTGGTGCGTTGGAGGCCGCCTTGGTGGCAGAAGGGCACCATACCTATTTGCTGGATGGCGATAATATTCGCCATGGATTGTGTCGCGATCTGGGTTTTTCCGATCAGGACAGAGCCGAGAACATTCGCCGAATTGGCGAGGTGGCTAAGTTGATGACCGATGCTGGTCTGATTGTCCTCAGTGCTTTTATCTCACCATTCCGCGCGGAGCGAGAGAGGGTGCGCGAGCGTTTGCCAGAGGGGCAGTTTATCGAAGTCTTTGTCGATACGCCGCTGGCGGTGTGCGAGCAGCGCGATCCAAAAGGGCTGTACAAAAAAGCGCGCGCTGGCGAGATCCCTGCGTTTACCGGCATATCGTCAGATTATGAACCGCCGCACGCACCGGCGATTCATTTAACTGGCGATCAGCGTGTTGCTGAGCATGTGGCGGTCTGCCTTGATGTGTTGCGCGATCGGGGGGTGCTGCGCACCTAAAGGTATCACGCATGGGTGTTGACGGTATCGCCAATATCGCTGTGCATCTCAAAGCCTTCGGCGAGCAACGCACAAATCGCGTGGTGGTAGTCGGGATGCACGCGTTTGCCGACCAGTTTAGCCAGCTCGTGGCCGGTGGGACTAAAGCGGTAATAATACAGGCGCATCCCTTTGTGGAGCGGAGTGAGCATGTATTGGGTGTCTTGCAGTGTAAATGGCATGGCAGGATGCATTTCAATCACGCCGGATTCGAGCTCAGTGCGCAGGATCAGCCCCAAGTCCATCAACAGCATTAAGTCGGTGTAAGACAGTTGATAGTGACCCAGAGAGAGCTTATGGGGCGGCTCTGGGCGTAGCAGTTGCACCAAGCCTTGGCGGCGGCGAAAACCGGTGACTAGCTTTTTGGTGCTGTCTTGGCCAAAGGTGCTGGACAATGCACAGGCGCGTTGCAGTGCTTGCGCTTCGCGCTGGGTCATGGTTTCTAAAAGGGTGAGTGCTTTGATCGAGGTGCTTCCCGGACGCAATATTTCCTGTTTAAGGATCTTGGCCCAAAGCTGTTGCATCGCATAGCCGTGAATATTGCGGGCTAAGTCGAAAAAGCGTACCAGCCAATCCGGATCGGGGGTTTGTGCCGTTTCACTGTGACAACTTTCATAGGTATGAGCAATGATCGCTTCGAGGTTGGCTTGTTGCTTTTGCATCACCTGGCGTTGGCGGTTTGCGCTGCGATGGGCGAGATCCTCTTGCTCCACGTCTTGTAAGCGAGCATCAACTTGATACTCGCTCGCAATCGCTTTTAGTCGCCCTTTACTGCCGCGTAGATCGGCATCTTCTTTATAGCTGTGATCTTGGTGTTGCCGTTTCTCTGGGTGGGCGTCGACGACCACGGGTTTGTCTTGCTCTGCCATGCGGTTCTCACACTGATTGTCAGCAAAATTTTATGCTGGCAAATATGTTAATTAATGATTAAATTTGTTAACATTATGGTGTTATCTATTAAGCGTAGGGATGCGTGTGCGAAGGCAAAAACCTAACTCCATCAATTTACTGTTGATCGCCATTTATATCGGCGCACTGGCGATATTGTCTCATTATATTGTCTGACAATGGTGTCGGCGCCGATCAAGCTCACTGATTGATAGAAATCTATCCGTCGTCGTAGGCGCTTAGCGTTGTACCTTGCAGTACATATCCCACCTCTGCCAAGTCATGACTGACATGCTCAGTATTGAGTGTCCCTTCGACATAAACCACATCCCATAGTTCTTGAATCGGCGCGCCATCGGCAAACTTTACGTAAATAATTTGATTGGGCGGTGGGGGTGGCACATGGATGCAGGCGCCAAGAAAAGGGACCAGCAAGAATTCGGTCACCCGTTGATCGTCACCTTCTAACGGGATCACAAAGCCGGGGATTTTAACTTGGCTATTATTGAGTTCAGGGCGAACCGATCCGACCAAGCTTTGCGGGTTATCACCGTCGTGGCTAATGTCTGGCATGCCGCGGCTATCAAACTGTGCCCGTTCGTGCTCAGGAACCAAATCTATCCAATCGAGCATGAGTGGTTCACTGCTTGCCCAAGCAAGCGAACTCAAAAGGCCGCTAAGCAAGGCGATAAGATGGAGCGTTATCCGTTTTTTCATGGGTTATACCTTCATTGTCATGCCGTCGGACAGTGTTTGTCGGTACGCGCGCCAAGCGGGAATTAAGCCGACCACGAGACCAGCGATAAACACGCCGACCATTAACAAACATTCATAATAAGAGGGCCAGTCGAGCGGTAAGAACAGGCCAAATTCACTGATAATATAGGGCTGGGTGAGCGCAAGACCGCCATAAAGCAGTAGCACACCTAAGATGATACCCGCCAGGGTGATGGCAACCGCCTCACTGACCAACAGCAGAATAATATGTACCGGACGTGCGCCCATTGCCCGTAAAATTGCCATTTCTCGTCGACGCTCGTTCAGGCTGGTGAGCAGGCTGGAGAGCATGCCTAATAATCCAGCAACGACGACAAATCCAGCGATCACTAATAGCGCTTGCTCGCCCACGCGCATCATGTCCCATAGCTCATGCAAGGCAATGCCGGGCATGATGGCAGTCAATGGCTCGCGTGAATAAGTATTGACCCAACGCTGGACGGCAAACGTTTTGATTTTACTGTTCAGACCCACCATGACTGCAGTGAGTTGCTCGGGCTGTAATTCACGCTGCTGTGCTTGGGCTTGAGTGAGGCCTTGGCCGAGTCGTGCGCCACTTTCCCAGCCGACATGAATCGCTTCTATGGCTTCGAGCGACACATGCACACTGCGGTCGACGGGCGTGCCGGTGGGCGCCAAAATACCGGTGACAGTAAACGGCAAATTGTCGTGTTGATTAAAGCTTTTATCGGCCAGTCCATGAGCAATCACTAGGTTATCGCCCATTTTGTATCCCAGATCTTTCGCCACTTGGGCGCCAATCACGGTATCAAATAGACCGGAAAATGGGCCGCCTTGGCGAAAGGCGAGTGGTTGTTTTTGACCATATTGATAATGGGAAAAGTAATCATTGCTGGTGCCGAGCACGCGAAAGCCACGGTGAGAATCCCCGAGTGAAATGGGGATGGTCCAACTCACATCTGAGTGCTCGCGAAGGCGTTGATAACTTTCCCAGCCGATATTGTTGGTGGCGTTACCAATTCGAAACACGGAATAGAGCAGCAAATTAATGGAGCCGGAACGGGCGCCCACAATTAAATCGGTGTTGGAAATGGTGTTGGCAAAGCTGGCCTTCGCTTGCGTGCGCACCTTTTCGACGCCGAGTAACAGCACCACGGCGATGGTGACGGTCAGCAAAGAAAGCAATGCGGTGGCGCGGCGATTTTTCAGGCTTTTCCCTGCGAGTCCCAATAGCGAAATCATTGCTGATCCTCCTTGCGACGCATGGCGCGATTCAGCGCGGGAAGCGAGACATCACGGTCAAACAAGGGCGCTAATTGACTGTCATGGCTGACAAACAATAAGCTGCTGTTGGCTTCTCGGCAGCGGTCTTGAAGCAACTGAATAAAGGTGTTGCGGGTGTCAGCGTCGAGCGCAGAAGTCGGCTCGTCAGCGATAATTAACGCCGGCGCACCAATCAGCGCCCGCGCCGCCGCGACCCGTTGTTGCTGGCCGATACTCAGCGCGGTGACCGGCTGGTGGTGGCAGTTTGTGGGTAAGCCCAATTGGTCGAGCAAGGTGGCGGCCTCTTGATGAGGCGATCGTGTCAACGCCTGACGACGCAGGTGAGAAAAGCGCAGCGGCACGGTGACATTATCGATCACCGATAAATAAGGCAGCAGATTAAATTGCTGAAAAATATAACCAATGTGGTTAGCACGGAATTGATCACGCTCGCGATCATTCAGTGCCGTTAGCGCTTGATGATTGACCGTCAGCGTACCCGTCTGGGGGATATGAATACCCGCAATCAGGCTTAGCAGGGTGGATTTACCACTGCCGCTGGGACCTTGTAAAAATACATGCTCGCCTTCACCGACCGTAAAGCTATCGATGTCTAAGATCGGTTGCGACTGATCGGGCCACGTAAAACCTAGTTGTTTGATGGCTATCATGCCTGACAGGGGCACTGGATGCGCCCCGCCTCCTTTTTTCACTACCACTGGATGTGCGACTTAGTACGAATCAAGGTGTCAACCCAGACCTTATCATCGGTAACGGCCTGAATTTTGATGGCTTCTGTGTTAGGGAACAGGCTAAACCAATCCGTTTTCAATTCGGTGAAGGCTTGTGGGGTTTGGCAAACGAATTGATAGTTCACGGATAAAGTGTTGTGGTTACCCTGATCATGCTCGTCATGGCCGTGGTGTTCGTCATGGCCGTAGTGCTCGTCGTGGTTATGGTGCTCGTCATGACCGTGGTGTTCATTGTGGTCATGGTGTTCGTCGTGGCCGTGGTGTTCGTCATGGCCGTGATGCTCATCGTAGTCGTCAAAACTGCTAGTGACTTTGGTCTCGGCAAGCTGGCAATTCGCTGCTTCAGCAAGTTGGAAGCGTTTTCCACCATCACGCAGAAGCGCATAGGCATCTTCGACCGCTTGCTGGTCGGCGGCGTTTTTAGGCTGGTGTTCAAAGCCGACCACATCATTGCCGGGGGCCGTTAACTCAATGAATACGCGCTCACCGTCTTGGGCGAGGCTCAGTGCTACCTCCCCGTGGACGTGGGCATCGAACGACTGATAGCTGGCTTCATCGGCTAATGTTGCTGCAGAGGTGGTCGCGATGGCCATAGTGATAACGCTGGGTAATAAACGAGCTTTCATGTGGTTTCTCCTCGTGAATAAATGAATTAGATAATGAAGGCATTTATTTCACTCGGTGGGGCGCGCGCCGAAAAGGCTATAGCGGTACGATAAGCTCGCTGAGGTTTTGACCAAACGATGAGGGTATTGGCAGCATAGGTGGGCGTCGGTGTCACGATACTGGAAGCCAGTATTGCTGGTGGGATGAGATGACAGACACCACAATGCTCACTGTGGTGGCTCGGAGCTAAGGTGTCGACTTGATGGTGCGCCCACAGTCCGGCTTGGCTAAGCACCAATACAAATAGCAGGTTGACGAGCACTCGCCGAGTCATCCAGACGTCCATGAGGTTATTAAGTAATGTGATAACATAACAATTGTAGCCTTGAACGCCAAGTCTGAAATGAAAGCGCGGGCCTTGCCCGCGATATGATTATTGGTTTACCAGCTCTGTCACCAAGCTGACAACTTGATTCACTTCATCCTCGTTTAGCTTGCCTTCTTTTACAAAACGCACCATGCCTTTGTCATCCAGTACGGCAATCAACGAGCTCTCTTCTTTTAAGCGCCATGCCTCTGCGACACTGCCATTTTCGTCGAGCACAATCGATGACCAGCTAAATTCGCGTTTACTGTCTTCGGCTGACGATTTTACAAAGCCGCCAGTTCCCCACATGGCATCATCTTGATTGATGATGGTGGTGGTTTGATAGCGTGCATCGTCAAAATCCGCGGCGGTAATTGCCGCCATGAGGGGGGCGTTCATTTCTTTGGCGCTACTGCGTCCAGCAATGGCTTGGATCACGCGTACTTTTTCCTGCAACTGTTCGGTTTGCCAAGCTTGATAAACGATATCGTCGCCATTCAAGGTTAGTTCGCCGTGCTCGGCGACCTTGGCTGACGGTAAAGGTGCACCGTTTTGGATCGTGTGCGCCCAACTGGTGCCTGTGAATAACGCAAAAGTGAGAGCAAGTAGGGTTTTATTCATGCTTTATCATCCATGTCTGTGGTCATTATTTGGCATTCGGTGCCAAGTTATCTATGGTTACGCCAGACAGTGCGTTGTGCCAAGTGCCAAGGGTTAATCCGTGCGCGAGATCGGAGTTTTATCCAGTGATCGTCACTTCAAAGCGCGCGTATTGATCTAAGGTAGGAACTTTTCGTGCCAAGTAGGCTCTAATTCTGTGCTTGTCATCAGAATAAGATGGCACTTTGCTTGCTTAGCTTTATACGTGGAGATTGCCAGATAATATTCGGTGCTCCAAGGTGGTAACACATAATTTACCAAGAAACGGTGAAAGAGCGTTGTTACTGTTTCGGTCTGTTCATCAGACTTGGTTGAGAAATAAAGGGATCCCTATGCTTCGCATCTTTCGTCAATATCGACCAACCCAGATTGCGCGATATGTGAAACGATTTTTTAAGGGCCGACTTTATATTGAAGGTGTCGGCGCGTTTGAGTTTGATGGTGGGCGTTTGCTACCTCCAGGACACAGTGATAAACGTGCACTCTCGGTCATGACCGAAGTAAATAAAGAAATTAAATCGATGGCCATCACCGCATAAAAAACGTGCGATGCAGAAAAAACACGTCTAATGACGTGTTTTTTTTATCTCTGAGTTTGCGTGCCTTCAGACTATTGTGGCGGGAAGCAAACGCCGGTGCCACCCAAGCCGCAGTAGCCTTGGGGGTTTTTGTGCAGATACTGCTGATGGTCTGTTTCTGCTAAGAAATAAGTACCTGCGGGGGCGATCTCTGTGGTGACGGCATCCGACTTGCCCGCTGCTTTTAAAGCGGCTTGATAGGCGGCAAAGCTGGCTTCTACCGTCGCGCGATCGGCAGGATCACAGTAATAAATGGCTGAACGGTACTGTGGGCCCACGTCATTACCTTGGCGCAACCCTTGAGTTGGATCGTGGTTTTCCCAAAAGATCGTCAATAAAGCGTCCAAACTGGTGACACTCGGGTCAAAAATGACATTAACTACTTCGGCGTGGCCTGTTTGACCCGTACAGACATCTTGATAGCGCGGGTGTTGTGTTACCCCACCGCAGTAGCCAACAGAGGTCATGACCACACCTGGTTGTTGCCAGAGTTTGCGTTCCGCTCCCCAAAAACAGCCCATCCCTAAAATGACCTGTTTCTGACCGTTCGCTGGGGCCGTTGTGATAGGTTGCCCAAATACGGCATGTGGCTCGGTGGGCGTGATGGCATCAGCACGATCCGCTATCGCATTATCGGGTTGGCTGAACGAAGATTGCATCGACATAGGCATCCTTTTACTGCTGTGATGAAAAGCGTTATGTGTTGTATGAAACCGCTTTGGGTGTGGACTGATGTGAATGGCGCTAGCATCAAGCCCAGCTCAACGCGTAATATGGCAAGATATCATCAATTTTGTTGAGCGGCACCCTAGTAATGGTTCTCATTGCATGAAGATACGTAAACTCTCCCTTATTGCGATCGCTTTTTTACTGCTACCTAGCTGGGTACGCGCGAGCCTCGACGTTGAGCTCCAAGGACTCGAGGGTGAAGCGCAACAAAATGTAGCAACCTATTTGGCGGCGATCGCGCCCGAAGAACGCGATGGTTCGTATCGGTTTAAGGCGCGTATCGAGCGCGATGTCCGACAAGCACTCCAGGCAGTAGGCTACTATCAGCCAAAAATCACGCTGAACGCGCCAGAGGGCGATACCCTGGTTGTCTCCGTTAATCCAGGCCCCCCGGTTAACGTGGCGCAAGTCGATGTCGTCTTTTCCGGTGAAGCTGCGATGGATGATGACTTTCATTCGCTTAAAGCGAAAGGACCGCAACCTGGTCATCGGCTCAATCACAGTGATTATGAGTCACTCAAAAGTCAGATCCAGAGCTTAGCCGTGAAAAAGGGCTATTTTGATGGTCGTTTTACGCAAGCCCGGCTCGAAGTTGCGCCTGACCGCCAGCAAGCCTTTATTCGTCTGCATTTTGCCAGTGGCAAGCGTTATCATTTTGGTGCGATCGATTATCAAGGCTCGCAAATCCAGCATAAGCGACTTGATACACTGCGAGATTTTTCACCAGGTGATCTCTATCAAGTTACTGACTTAGGCGAGTTTAACCAAGCGTTAGCAAATACGGGCTGGTTTGCCAGTGCATTAGTCCAAGCGGATATGGAAGACGCCGAGGACAATGAAGTGCCGATCAAGGTGACGTTGACCCCGGAAGCGCGCAACAAGTTTGAAACTGGGGTGGGGTATTCCACCGACATTGGCCCGCGTCTTAAGCTTAATTGGCGTAAGCCTTGGTATAATTCAAGGGGGCATAGCCTGAGCACATCACTGGCGGTTTCTCAGCCAGAGCAAACCCTTACTTCTACCTATAAAGTGCCGCTTGACGATGTTTCACGGGAATATTATCAAGTTCAGCTGGGGTTAAAAAATACAGACCAACGCGATACCACCAGTTTTGAAGCGACGACCTCTGTCTCCCGACACTGGCTTTATGATACCGGCTGGCAGCGCAGTGTATCGCTGCGCTGGCTGTACGAAAACTATAGCCAAGGGCAAGATGAAGATATCGTCAGCGTGGTGCTGCCGGGCGTCAACGTTACCCGAACGCGCGTGCGTGGTGGTTTAATGCCGCATTGGGGAGACAAGCAATCACTGACGCTGGAGGCAGCCGATCCCGCGTGGCTGTCGGATATTAGCTTGCTGCGACTTCAAGGTCGTAGTGCTTGGATTCGCAGTTTAAATAAGAATCATCGTGGCTTACTCCGGGTCGATGGTGGCGCCCTGATTTCCGAGGAGTTTCGTGAAGCACCACCATCATTACGCTTTTTCGCTGGGGGGGATAACAGCATTCGTGGTTATGGCTATGAAACCGTCTCGCCTGTCGATGACAGCGGTCAGTTAAGTGGTGCACGCTATATGTTAACCGGGACTTTAGAATATCAGTATCGTCTTGGTGGCAATTGGTGGTGGGCGGTGTTTGCTGACGGCGGCGATGCGTGGACCAACCATTTGTCATGGAAGCGCGCGGCCGGGACAGGCATTCGTTGGTCATCACCGGTGGGCCCGATTCGCCTTGATGTCGCCCATGGTTTTGATAATGACGATGACGACTTTCGTGTGCACCTGACGTTGGGGCCTGAATTATGAGCCGGTGGTTGGTTAGATTAACTTTGATTCTGTTAATCACGATATTTGCGCTGGTAGGTTTGGTGTCCACCACCTTATTTACGCCGATCGGGTTACAAGTTGGAGTGTGGGGGGCACAGAAAGCTATACCTGCATTATCGCTTGAACAAGCCGAGGGCACTTTGCTGACCGGCTTTGAACTTCGTGGTCTGCAATATCAGGATGAGCAAATCCAATTGGCCGCTAATAAGCTGGGGATTGAGATAAAAGGTAAGTGCTTACTTACTCCATCAATCTGTGTCGAACAACTGGCGGCTGAAGGGGTAACGCTTGCGCTTAATTTCCCGCCAAGCGATGACAACACCGCCGCCGAGCCGTCTACCGCGAGGATCCAATCGCCGCTACCGATACATATTAACGCGTTTGCATTCAATGATGTGGCGATTCAGGTGGCGGGACAGGCGATTGACTGGCAGCAGCTTCAAGGCGGTGTGCATGTCGAGGGAGACACCTTAACCTTATCGCCCACAAAGTGGCAGCAGCTGGTGGTTACCCTGCCCACCAACGACAGTGATCAAGAAAATACCGACCGTGCGGTTGGTAAACCTGATAGCGACGCCTCGAGTGCCCCTTTTCATTATCCAGGGCTCCGCTTGCCGTCCATTCATGTGCCGCTAAATATCAATGTTGAGCAATTTAGCCTACGCGATACTCGTATTGACGCCGGTACAGTACATACCTTTTCTTCGTTAGATCTCGTCGGCGCCGTCAAGGGCAGTGCGGTGACGATTGACCATTTTTCGGTGGCTGCCCCTCAGGGCACGGCTAAGCTTTCTGGCGATATTCTGTTGGAAGGTGAGTACCCACTGACCTTAGAAACACAGTTGACCACGAACTTGGCATCGCTCCAAGGCCAAGCTTTATCGCTGTCGGCCTCAGGAAGTCTTGCCGCGCTTAAGCTAAACGCGAGCGCGCGCGGCCCGGTGACGGCGACGCTTGAGGGAGAAGCAAACGTGCTGGCACCGAACTTACCTTTTGCCGTGCAATTGGATAGCGAGGCATTGGCGTGGCCGCTGACGGGGAAAGCGATCGCGGCATTACGCGAGCTACACTTTCACGCCGATGGTGACTTATCTGACTATCAGCTGGGGCTACAAAGTGACGTCGACGGCCCTGAGGTGCCGAAAACACAACTAAACCTTGCCGGGCAAGGTAGCCTCTCGGCGCTCAAGCTCTCGCAATTTGAGGCACAAACACTCGGTGGTACTGTTGCTGGGCGCGCCAGCGTGGATTGGTCCAGCGTGCCTTTTTGGCAAGCCGAGTTAGGCTTTGCCCATATTCAGCCTCAGCGGCAATGGCCTGAGGTGAATGGTGATCTCACCGGCGCAGTGAGCCATCGTGGACGATTAACCCCACAAGGTGGCTGGGATGTGTCTATGCCAACCTTGGTTGTTCATGGTGAGCTTGAGCAACTCCCCCTTTCGGTATCTGGCGCGCTCAATGCCCATGATCGTGATGGCGATGGACAACCTAGCGTTTCTACCTCCGGTCTGACGTTTTCCCACGGCCCTAACCGTATTACTGCACAAGGACAAGTGCGTGACGAGTGGCAAATGGGGCTATCGGTGGATATTGCTGACCTGTCTCAATCATTACCGATGTTAACTGGTGTGATTCGTGGCGATGCGCGTCTGAGCGGGCCCTTTGCCCATCCCAATGCCAAACTGGCCGTCGATGCCAAGCAGTTGCGCTGGCAAGATCTTCGCATCAATCAGCTTACCTTAGACGGCGCGCTGGCCTTCAAGGATACCTTAGGTGGCAACCTGAATGTGTCTGTACTGGGAGGGCGCTATCAAACGCTGCGTTTAGAGAACTTAGATCTTACCGTCCGCGGTGATGAAGCCGAGCATCAGCTGGATTTACGCTGGCAAGGCGTTCCTACCTCTGGCGTGCTGAGTATTCAAGGTGCGCTGGCGCGCGAGTCCGGTTGGCAAGGGCAACTGCTCGATACGCGGGTGAATGTAGAAGACATTGGCGACATCGTGCAGCAAACCGCGGCGCCCATTGCGTTTACTTTCGCCGATACGCAAACCCAGATCGGCGAGCATTGCTGGCAGTGGCAAGCCACTTCTTTATGCTTATCACAACCGGCCTATATTGGTGAGCAAGGAGAGGTCGTTGCCAATATTGAAGGGTTTGATGCGAAGCAAATTGCGGCGTTCATGCCGCCGGAATGGCACGTTGAAACACGTGCCAATGCAGCCGTTCACGCTCGATGGCAGCCTGACGCCTCGCCAGATGTACGCGCCTCGATTGATATCACCGACGGTGCACTGCGTCAGCAAGCAGAAAGGCCACTAGTCATTGACTGGCAACACGCGAACATGGATGCACGCTGGCACAATGACCAATTACAAGGGGCGCTTGCTCTGACGTTGGATGATGGTGGCACCCTTGCGTCTGGCTTTACCCTAACCGATTTATTGGCCCCTACACCTACGATTACTGGCGACCTTACCGTGACTGCTGTGCAATTGGCCAAGCTTGAGCCCTTGCTCGGAAACGATAAACAAGCGGATATGAATGGTGAAGTGAATGCGAATTTACGTCTTGAAGGCCCACTAACGTTACCGCAAGTGTATGGCGGCATGACGGTCAGTGGGCTGCGGATGAAAGGCTTATCGTCACCGGTGGATGTAGATAACGGGCAATTGGCTCTGACGGTTGATGGGCAACAAGGGCAACTGGATGGGCAGTTAATCACGCCTGAGGGTCCGCTAACACTAAAAGGCGATGGCCAATGGCCCCGCATTGATGATTGGCAATTTGGCTTGAATGTATCGGGTGATACGTTACGTGTTAACCTTCCCCCAATGGTAAAGCTCGATGTCGCGCCAGATCTTACCGTTTCTGCGACGCCTGATCAGGTCGCGATTCGTGGTGATATTCATGTGCCTTGGGGACGGATAGAAGTCGAAAATTTACCTGCGTCAGCGGTGACGGTGTCAGACGATACGGTGCTGTTAAACCAAGACTATACGCCAGAAAGTGCAGAACAAGATGAGCCGATGCCGTTTAACCTAGTCACCGATGTAAAGTTAGCACTGGGGGATGACGTTAGTCTCGCAGCCTTTGGTTTAAAGTCGCGCTTATCCGGTGAACTGAATATCAAAAACAATCCGCAAGGTGTATTAATTGTCGGGAATGTCAGCTTACTAGACGGAACGTATCGCTCGTTCGGACAAGACTTGATTATCCGCAAAGGGGAAATCTTGTTTAATGGCCCTGCCGACCAACCCTACCTGCAAGTGGAAGCGATTCGTAACCCAGAGCGAATAGAGGGGGATGTGATCGCAGGTATTCGCTTGAGTGGCCCGGCCGATGATCCGGTTGCGGATATATTTATGGATCCAGCTGGCTCGCAGGCGAATGCCTTATCTTATCTATTGCATGGCCGAGCGCTGGATGCTGGCGCCGGCGATGCCAATATGACCTCGATGCTGATTGGCATTGGGTTAGCGCAAAGCGGAAAATTGGTAGGAGAGATCGGCCAAGCCTTTGGTGTTGAGGATCTCACCTTAGATACCGCGGGTGCCGGCGACGAACAAAAGGTCGAAGTGTCAGGCTATATTTTACCGGATTTGGAAGTGAAATATGGGGTCGGGATCTTCGATGCGATTGGGGTATTTACTGTGCGCTATCGTTTAATGAAAGACCTTTACCTAGAAGCGGTGTCGGGTGTTGACCAAGCGGTCGATGTGCTTTATCAGTTTGAGATTAAATAAAAAAGCCCGCTGATAGAGCGGGCCTTTACTGTCTCAGTGACACGCTCGATTATTTCTGTGCGCGCTCAAAAGAAGACAGGATTTCGTCTTTTGCGGCTTGTGCATCGGCCCAGCCATCGACTTTGACCCACTTGCCGGCTTCAAGCTCTTTGTAACGCTCGAAGAAATGCGTGATTTGTGCTTTGAGTAGCTCAGGCAGATCGTTCACGTCTTTCACGTGATCGTACTCTTTGGTCAGCTTGCTATGAGGCACTGCGACAACTTTGGCATCTTCACCAGACTCGTCGGTCATTTTTAGCACACCCACTGGACGGCAGCGGATTACTGAACCGGGTACGAGAGGGAATGGGGTTGGAACCAGTACGTCTACCGGGTCACCGTCAAGTGACAAGGTATGGTTTACATAACCATAGTTACATGGGTAAAACATTGGGGTAGACATAAAGCGATCGACGAATACCGCACCGCTATCTTTGTCCACTTCGTACTTGATTGGATCAGCATTCGCTGGGATCTCAATCACCACATAAATATCTTCAGGCAGATCTTTGCCCGCAGGGACCTGGTTCAGGCTCATGGAATGTCCTTTTGTTAAATCAAACAGTGTGTGCCAATTATAACCGCCAAGCGTGAAAATAACAGAGGCGACCTACCAGGTCGCCTCGTCATCATAAAAAAGCGCGGCATTCTTTTTGCTAATACGCGTTAATTGTCTTCATGATCAGGATAGGTTTCCAGGTATTCGCCGACTTTATCCACCATATTACTAGAGCCAACGAAGAAGGGAACGCGCTGATGAAGTTCTTTGGGTTCAATGTCCATCACTCGCTGCATCCCATCCGTGGCTTTACCGCCGGCCTGTTCGATAATAAACGCCATGGGGTTGCACTCATACAGCAACCGCAATTTACCATTTGGATAAGCTAGGGTACTCGGGTACAAGTAAATGCCACCTTTTAGCAGATTACGGTGAAAATCGGCCACCAAAGAGCCAATGTAGCGTGACGTATACGGCCGTTTCTCGTCAGGGACGTTTTCTTGACAGTATTTGATGTATTTTTTGACGCCCTGCGGGAACTTGATGTAGTTGCCTTCGTTAATTGAGTAAATCGTTCCCTCTTTAGGAACGGTCATATTCTCGTGAGAGAGGCAAAACAGACCCAGCGATGGATCATAGGTAAAACCATGCACACCATCACCTGTGGTGTAAACCAACATGGTGGATGAGCCGTAAATGATATAGCCGGCAGCCACTTGGCGATGACCCGGTTGCAGGAAGTCGTCTTCGGTAGGGGGGGTGCCGACCGGTGAAACACGGTGATAAATGGAGAAAATGGTGCCGACGGAGACATTGACATCAATGTTTGATGAGCCATCAAGCGGGTCAATCAATACCACATATTTAGCATTACGATTCAGTTGCTTGTTGAAGATGACCGCTTCATCTTCTTCCTCACTCGCGACACCGCAAACGTGGTCGCGAGCCTCCATCGCAGCTTTAAACTTTTCGTTGGCGTAAACGTCGAGCTTTTGTTGTTCTTCACCTTGTGCGTTTTCTGTGCCGATAGCGCCGGCGATGTCGACCAAGCCCGCTTTGTTGATCTCACGGTTGACAATTTTGGCGGCGAGACGAATCGAGGCAAGCAAAGAAGATAAGTCGCCGCTGGCATGCGGGAACGCGTGTTGCTTCTCAACAATATATTCGCCGAGGGTCTTAATGTCGGGCATTCTCAATCCTTAGTGATGATGAACTGTCTTTCTAATTCAATGGCATTTAAGTGGGCAGTGGTCTGCCTCTTGAAATCGTTGTCATTCTAGCGCTCGTGACTTTTTAATCGTACTGAAGAAATGGATGAGGCCAGGGAAGTGTGATCGCGACATAAAAAACCATGTCATATGCGCGCAAGCGATAAGACCCAAGCGTTAATCCAAGGCATAATAATGGCCCGCGTCCAACGGCTGGGTAACCAACAATACAGTGAAGGCCATGCATATTCATATTTTAGGCATTTGCGGCACCTTTATGGGTGGAGCCGCTATGCTGGCAAAACAATTGGGGCACAAAGTGACAGGCTCAGATAGCCAGGTTTATCCCCCAATGAGCACCTTACTCGAATCCCAAGGGGTTGCTATCATTGAAGGCTATGATCCTGCGCAGCTTACACCTAAGCCGGATTTAGTGGTGATTGGTAATGCCATGAGCCGCGGGAATCCCTGTGTTGAAGCCGTACTCAATCAAGGTTTGCCTTACACGTCTGGTCCGCAATGGCTGCATGATTTTTTACTCCAAGACTGCTGGGTGTTAGCGGTTTCAGGGACACACGGAAAAACCACCACCGCCAGCATGCTGGCGTGGATTTTAGAAGACTGTGGTTATCAGCCTGGATTTTTAATCGGTGGCGTGGCCAGCAATTTTAATGCGTCAGCCCGTTTGGGGGATAGCCCGTTTTTTGTGGTCGAGGCCGATGAATACGACAGTGCATTTTTTGATAAGCGCTCCAAGTTTATTCACTACCAACCGAAAACCTTGGTTATTAACAACCTTGAGTTCGATCATGCCGACATTTTTGATGATCTGGCCGCGATCCAAAAGCAATTCCATCATGTGATACGCACCGTACCTGGGATTGGCCAGATTATTGCGCCGTCCGATGATCCCAACGTAGCTGAAACACTCGCAATGGGGTGTTGGAGTGAGTGTGTGTATGCGGGGCCTGATGGCCAGTGGCAAAGCGTGAAAAAAGACGCAGCTGGCAGCCAATTTGATGTGTACTTTGCCGGTGATCTCGTGGGATCGGTTAGCTGGGATTTGGTCGGTGATCATAACGTGCGTAATGCCTTGATGGCGTTATCAGCGGCGCGTCATGTGGGAGTGACCCCGGGTCTGGCTTGTCAATCGCTCGAGAGATTTATCAATACTAAGCGTCGCCTTGAGTGGCGTGGCGAGCGGGCTGGCGTCACGGTATATGACGATTTTGCCCATCATCCGACTGCTATTCGACTGACCTTGGAGGGCTTGCGAGCCAAGGTCGGCGCAGGGCGTATTCTCGCCGTATTAGAACCGCGCTCGAACACCATGAAACAAGGGGTCCATAAAGACACGCTAGCCGCGTCGTTGGCGAGTGCGGACAGTGTGTTTTTATATCAGCCTCAAGGGCTCGATTGGTCGCTCGATGCGGTGGCGGATCGTTGTGCTCAACCTACGCAAATTCACACTGATATAGGCACACTGGTTGTCGCGTTGAGTGAGCAAGCCTTGCCGGGCGATACCGTGTTGGTCATGAGTAATGGGGGTTTTGGTGGTATTCACGATAAGTTGCTCAGTGCGTTGAGTCACAAAGGAGAAAAGCATGACGGATAAGCGTATCACGCTGGCATGGACAGGAGCGTCAGGCGCGCCATACGGCCTACGGTTACTGGAGTGCCTGCTTGCGCAAGATTATCAGGTCTTTTTACTGATATCCTCGGCCGCTCGCGTGGTGCTGGCGACCGAACACGGGTTGAAACTCCCGTCAGGCCCGCAAGCGGCACAGAAAATATTAGCCAAACATCTGCAATGTGATAGCAATAAACTGATTGTTTGCGGTAAAGAAGATTGGTTTTCGCCGGTCGCCTCGGGCTCGGCAGCGCCGAAGAAAATGGTTGTCTGTCCCTGCTCGGCCGGATCCTTGTCTTCGATTGCCCATGGTCTATCCGATAACTTGATTGAACGGGCGGCGGATGTGGTGCTCAAAGAACGGGGGCAATTGTTACTGGTCGTTCGCGAGACGCCGTTTTCAACGCTGCATTTAGAAAACATGCACAAGCTATCGCAGATGGGCGTCACCATTATGCCTGCTGCGCCGGGTTTTTATCACCAACCCCAGTCTATTGACGACTTGGTCGATTTTATGGTGGCGCGCATTCTCGACCACTTAGGCGCGGCGCAAACCTTGGTGCCGCGCTGGGGGTATGATCAACGCCCTCGCGATAAAGCATAATCAATCAGGTTCAGGCAAGGCCTGAACCTTCACTTTACGAGGGTGGCCCTAAACGAGCAGCCAGATATCGGCTAAGGTTTGAGTACCATCACATGCATGGTGGCGCCTTCAAGCACTTTCGCGGCCACCGATCCTAACATCATCTTGTTGACGCGAGAACGCTTATGACTTGGCATGACGATCAAGTCGCACCCTAAGCGCTCGGCGGTTTTGATAATCCCTTTGTAAGGCTTGCCTTCTTCAACAGACACCTGGCAGGCCACGTTTTTCGGAACATATTTATCCGCAAATCCTTGCAGGTTTCGCTTCATGTCACGTTTCATTTTATTGGCAGCTTCTTCAGGGAAATAAGAGGCCACCATGGAATTATGAATCCCCGGCAGGACTGTCAGAAGATGGAGCTTAGCGCCGGATTGACTGGCCAGCCATGCAGCGTGATCGACCGCTTTATCCGCGAAGCTCTCATCATTTAAATCGACCGGAACCAGAATGTGTTTATACATAGCGATATCCTTTGCTATCAAAAAAGAAAAGGGCACGCGCCGCGCACGTGCCCCCTGTCATTAGGCTTGGCGGATGCGACGGCGTTGATTCCAGCCCAGCAATGCCAAGAGTAATAGTGTCGGCACAAAAACCCATTCTTTCCACGGACGGATGTTATCCACCGTGACGGTTTTAATTTGCCAATCAAAGTCGATCCCCGCCTTATCGGCATCGCTTCCAAATTGAACTCTATCAACCAGTAATGAGTCATCCTCTTCGCGCAGTATCAAACCGGTATCACGTACCCGTGCATCGCCGCTTTCGAGGCGATTATCTACCGATAAAACCACATGTTTGGAAATCTGATCGCCAAAGAAGTCTTCCCCTTCCACAACCAGTTGCAGCGGTTTTCCGTCAGGCAGTTGCTCGGCTACGCGCATAATTTCTGTTCCTGGATAGCTGGTGGTGGGTGGATAGACTTCATCCCACCAAAAACCAGGTCGAAATAGAGAGAAGGTGATAAGCAGCAGCAACACGGTTTCCCACCATTTATTTTTGGTCATCCACCACCCTTGGGTTGCGGCAGAGAAAGCCAGCATCGCAATGGTCGCGGAAATAATGGTCAATATCAGGTGGAAAGGACCGTCGAGGTCGAGCAACAACAACTGAGTGTTGAAGATAAACATGAAAGGTAAAATGGCGGTACGAATATCGTAGGTAAAGCCTTGTACACCGGTACGAATCGGATCCGATTTAGCAATGGCCGCGGCCGCGAAAGCGGCGAGACCGACCGGTGGCGTGTCATCGGCGAGAATACCGAAGTAGAACACAAAAAGGTGCACGGCAATAAGCGGAATAATCAGCCCTTGTTGTGCCCCCAAGGTCACAATGACAGGGGCCATCAGTGTAGAAACCACAATATAGTTTGCCGTGGTCGGTAGCCCCATGCCTAACAGTAAGCTGATCACTGCCGTAAAGAGCAACATCAAGAAGATATTACCGCCAGAAATTAGCTCGACAAAATCAGTCATGACCAAACCAATGCCGGTTAGAGTCACGGTGCCGACAACGATCCCGGCAGCCGCCGTGGCGACACCGATGCCAATCATGTTGCGCGCGCCAGTGACAAAGGCTTCGAGCAGATCAACGCCCCCTTCTCGAAGTTCTTCTTTGAAGTTGGTGCGTTGATTAAAGTAGGCGATCAGTGGACGCTGGGTCACTATGATAAAAATCATAAAGATAGTTGCCCAGAACGCCGATAGGCCGGGTGAAAAACGCTCGACGGTCAAACACCAAACCAGCACGCCAATTGGCAGCAAGTAATACAACCCGGAGCGAACGGTAGGGCCTGGCTCTGGCACCTCTGATAAATCCGTGGCCGCTGGATCTTCGGCGGCTTCAGACTTGTAGCGGGCGGAATAGCGCACCAGAAGAACATACGCAATTAGGGTCAGTATGCCGATCACCACGGTGGCCATGACGCCAAATACGTCCTTGGTCCAGCCAATGCCGTAATAGACTGCTGCGCTGAGCACTAATAGCCCAACAAATACCGTCATAAAGGAAAAGAGCTTTTGCAATACCGTACTAGAGTGGCGGCGCGGCAAGCCTTCCATACCCGCTTTACAAGCTTCCAAATGAACGATGTAAATCAGCGCAATGTAGGAAATCAACGCCGGGAGCAGGGCAGCTTTGATCACTTCGACATAAGAAATCCCTACGTACTCCACCATCAAGAAGGCGGCGGCCCCCATTATCGGCGGTGTGAGCTGACCGTTGGTGGACGCGGCCACTTCTACTGCCCCCGCTTTGTGGCTTGGGAAACCAACCCGCTTCATCAGTGGAATGGTAAAGGTGCCGGTGGTCACCACGTTAGCAATCGAGGAGCCTGAGACTAACCCGGACAGGCCCGAGGCGACCACTGCGGCTTTCGCGGGACCGCCGCGCATGTGGCCCAGTAAAGAGAACGCCACTTTGATGAAATAGCCCCCAGCGCCCGCGCGATCGAGTAAGGCACCAAAGAGTACAAACAGGAAAACGAATGAGGTAGAGACGCCCAATGCGACCCCGAACACCCCTTCAGTGGTTAGCCACAGATGCGACATCGCCTTATTAAGGCTGGCGCCTTTGTGGGCAATGACATCGGGCATGTGAGGGCCAGCAAAGGTGTAAAGCAAGAAAACGGCGGCTACCACCATTAATGGTGGCCCTAAAGCGCGTCGTGTTGCCTCGAGCATCAATACCATGCCGATCGCGGCAACACTAATATCGAAGGCAGTATAGGCGCCGGCACGATCGGCCAGTTGATTGTAAAATAAGAATAAATACCCGGCGGCTAGGCTGCCGATAAGGGCAAAAATCCAATCTAGAAGAGGTACACGGTCGCGAGGCGATGTTTTACGTGCGGGGTAGGCAGTGAAGGCCAAAAACATCGCGAACGCTAAGTGGAGTGAGCGTGCTTGTGTATTATTGAGGACGCCAAAATCGAGCGCAAAGGGAAGTGGCGACGCATACCAAAGCTGAAAAAGGGACCAGATAAGTGGTACCAGCCAAAGAATACGTCCTGATAGTCCATGTGGTGAGCGCGCACCCGTATCTGCTTGCGCCACCATGTCTTGCACATCAGGAGACGGTTGATGTGTCTTCGTCATGCAGTTTGTCCTTATTATCATATGCACCGCTGATGCGGCGGCAGTGTCCCGAGAAAAGCCTACTTGGCCTATTTCACTGGTGTGGTGATTGGCCAGTCTGCAGCTCACTGCTCCCCGCGTTTTCATTGACCCTCAACGAAAGCGTGGACAGTGTGTTAGCAGCTAAAAACAGATAGTACTAAAAACCGATAGTAACAGAGCGGTACAGAAAAATTAAAAAGATGTTATCGCTTTTGTCTTAGGGAGGGCGCTTCAAATATGAGACAAGGCAGACAGGCAGCGGTGTCACGCTGCCTGATAAAAAAATCAATAATGGTATTCGAACAAGTCACAAATCGCTTCAAATAGCGCTTCTGTGCTGGTACCTCGGGTGGGGGTGATAAAGATCGTATCGTCCCCGGCGACAGCGCCTAAAATGCCTTCGGCCTTACCGAGTGAGTCGAGTAGACGCGCAATTAATTGGGCGGCACCTGGACCGGTATGAATCACGACCACGGCCTCGTTGTAGTCGATTTCCATCACCAGCTCTCGCAACGCGCTGCCAGTGGTCGGAACACCGAGCTCAATCGGCAAGCAATAGACCATCTCCATTTTGGCGTTACGGGTACGTACAGCGCCGAATTTGGTCAACATGCGCGAGACTTTCGATTGATTGATGCCCTCAAATCCTTGAGCACGTAGGGCTTCGACTATTTCGCCTTGAGAACTGAATTTTTCTTCTTTGAGGATCGCTTTAAACGCTCGAACTAATTGGTCTTGTTTTTCTGAGTTACGCATGACGGCAGACTCGTAATGACAAACGAGTAGCTATTTTGCATATACATGCAATCAGGAGCAATCATTGCGCGCCTAAAATGGCGACAATATCACTGTTGTTACGTCTCGGCTAAGCCTTGAACGCACACCGGTTTCGAGGGTGAGCGAAAAAATGAGAGCTTAGGCTGATCATCACCGCCCGAAGCTTGAGTGGGGGTATACCCGGGCATATGATGAAGCAACAGTTCGCACCATTGATGGGCGATTTGTGCCCGAACAGAAGCCGGACCGGATCCGGACAATAAGAAATATCGAAAGGAGAACGACATGAAAGTTGCTGTGATTGGCGCTGCGGGAGGCATTGGTCAAGCCTTAGCCCTACTACTTAAAAATAACCTACCAGCCGGTTCCGACTTGGCGTTATATGATATCGCACCGGTGACGCCCGGTGTGGCCGTCGATTTGAGCCATATTCCGACCCCCGTGAGCATTAAAGGGTTTAGCGGTGAAGATCCAACCCCGGCGCTAGAAGGGGCCGATGTTGTGCTGATCTCTGCAGGGGTAGCACGTAAGCCGGGCATGGATCGCTCTGACTTGTTCAATGTCAATGCAGGTATTGTTAAGTCATTGGCGGAAAAAATCGCCGATGTGTGTCCAAAAGCCTGTGTTGGTATTATTACTAATCCAGTCAATACCACGGTAGCGATTGCTGCGGATGTCTTAAAAGCGAAAGGCGTCTATGACAAAAACAAACTGTTTGGTGTGACGACGCTGGATGTGATTCGTTCTGAAGCTTTCATCGGCGAGCTTAAAGGAATGGATCCTCGTGACGTCTCCATTCCCGTGATCGGTGGCCACTCAGGTGTGACGATCTTGCCTCTATTATCGCAAGTTAAAGGCGTTACCTTCAGTCAAGAAGAAGTGGAGTCACTGACGCCACGTATTCAAAACGCAGGGACGGAAGTGGTTGAAGCGAAAGCAGGGGGAGGCTCAGCAACCCTATCCATGGGACAGGCGGCATGCCGTTTTGGCCTGTCTTTAGTGCGAGCGTTGCAAGGTGAAGCTAATGTGGTTGAATGTGCGTACGTTGAAGGCCGCGGTGAACACGCACGCTTTTTCGCGCAGCCTGTACATTTAGGTAAAAATGGTGTCGAGGCAATCTTAGACATCGGTGAGCTGAGCGCCTTTGAACAGCAAGCGATGGAAAAGATGTTAGACACCCTGCATAACGATATCCAAATGGGTGAAGAGTTCGCCGCAAAATAAACGGCAAGAACGAAAAAAGCGGCGTCCAATTAGGGCGCCGCTTTTTACATGTAGGCACAAGCGTGATAGCGAGGCATCACTGCGGTGAAGTCTGCGCTGACTAAGCTCTGCGTTGCCTAAGCTCTGTGCTGACTAAGTTCTACGTTGACTAAGTATTGCGATCAACGGCCAACTTGGCGAGCGCGACTAAGGCTTGTTTGTAGGGCGAATCAGAAAGGCTATCGAGGGCACGGACCGCTTTTTCTGCTTCTTGCTCTGCGCGTTCACGGGTATAAGCGAGCGAGCCACAGGCGTCCATACACGCTAAAATAGCGTCGAGTTTGTCGCGTCCGTTCCCTTTTTCGATCGCGTCGCGAATCATCGCCGATTCAGCGTCACTGCCGTGCTGCATTGCATGAAGCAAAGGCAGCGTCGGTTTGCCTTCAGCCAGATCATCACCGGTTTGCTTGCCCATCTCATCATCTTTACTGGTGTAGTCAATGACATCATCAATGAGCTGGAACGCAGTCCCCAGGTAACGGCCATAATCTTGCAGGGCTTTTTCCGTATCAGTATCCGCTTGGTTGAGAATCGCCCCTATCTGTGTCGCAGATTCAAACAAACGCGCTGTTTTTGAATAGATCACCTGCATGTAACTGCTTTCACTGGTGTCGGGATCGTTACAGTTCATTAACTGCAACACCTCACCTTCGGCAATAACATTGGTCGCTTCACTCATCAAATCAAGAATTCTCAGTGAGCGTAAGCTGGTCATCATCTGAAATGAACGCGTATAAATATAATCTCCCACCAAGACGCTTGCCGCATTGCCAAATAAAGCATTGGCGGTGGCATTACCACGGCGTAAGTCGGATTCATCGACCACATCATCGTGAAGCAAAGTGGCAGTGTGGATAAACTCAATGAAAGCGGCTGCAGTGGTGTGTTTATCACCTTGGTAACCCAATGCACGCGCGGCCAAAATGGCCAACATGGGACGTAAACGCTTGCCACCGCTGTTAACGATGTAAAAACCAAGCTGATTAATCAGCGCGACATCAGAATTGAGCTGAGCGAGTATTTTTTGGTCGACCTGCGCCATGTCATCACTGATCAAGGCTTGGATTGATTTGAAATCCATGTATATATCCGGGCGTTGTCCTAGTTACTTGCCTGCCGAGCTAACGATACACAACTTACCCCATGTAAGGTGTGAGTCACGATCGCTAATACGTACAGACGGTGATGGATCTTTCGTCAGTATCGGCACTAGAGCGGGTATTAAGACTGACATGGTACACCAGATAACGTATGACGAGATAGCGATCACACCGGTAAAATGTGTGGGAATGAATGCTGAGCAGCTTTTCACCAATTTTCTTGCGTTACCCTCTTGCCTCTAATTAATTTCTACCGTAGAATTCGCGCCCTATTGATGAATTATATGCGCACCCCTTGTTGTTCATAAATGCAGCAGGCCGTGCGGAAATGCGGAGTAAAACATGTACGCAGTTTTCCAAAGTGGTGGTAAGCAACACCGAGTAAGCGAAGGCCAGACTATTCGCTTGGAAAAGCTAGACGTTGAAACTGGCGCAAGTGTAGAACTTGACAAAGTATTGCTAGTGGCAAACGGCGAAGACGTTAAAGTTGGCGCGCCTTTTGTTAGCGGTGCAACCGTAACAGCAGAAGTTGTTACTCACGGTCGCGGCGATAAAGTGAATATCGTTAAGTTCCGTCGTCGTAAACATTCTCGCAAGCACATGGGCCACCGTCAGTGGTTCACTGAAGTCAAAATCACTGGCATCAGCGCTTAAGAGTAGGAGAGAGAAGAGATGGCACACAAAAAAGCTGGCGGTTCCACTAAAAACGGCCGCGATTCAGAAAGTAAACGCCTAGGTGTTAAGCGCTTCGGTGGTGAGTCTGTACTAGCAGGTAACATCATCGTGCGTCAACGTGGCACTAAGTTCCACGCAGGTAGCAACGTAGGTTGCGGTAAAGACCACACTCTATTCGCTCTGTCAGACGGCAAAGTGAAGTTCGAGACCAAAGGTCGTCATAACCGTAAATTCGTTACTATCGAAGCTGAATAAGCTTCAACGCAACGCGAATTTTTGAAGCCCTGCCTTATGGCGGGGCTTTTTATTGTGTCTGGGGATCACCGATCAAGCCACCGCCTCATCACGGTACGCAGATAATCGGCCAACGCTGAAAAATGATCCTAAGATCGATATGATCACCATTCACTAATCTGGGATAAGGCTGGTTGTGAGACGCCATAGGCATTCATAACTGGTGCGGAGAAGTTAGCATGAAGTTTGTAGATGAAGCGATTATTCGCGTCGATGCCGGTGACGGGGGCAATGGTACCGTCAGCTTCCGGCGTGAAAAGTATGTGCCTAAAGGGGGCCCAGATGGCGGCGACGGCGGTGATGGTGGTGACGTTTACCTGCTTGCCGACGAAAACCTGAATACCCTGATTGACTATCAATTTGAACGTTTTCATGCCGCGGCACGTGGTGAGAATGGTCGAGGCGGCAACTGCACCGGGAAACGCGGTGAGGATCGCGTCTTGAACGTGCCGGTGGGGACGCGCGCAATCGATGAAGACACGGGCGAAGTGATCGCAGACCTTACCGAGCATGGTATGCAGGTTATGGTGGCGAAAGGGGGCTTCCATGGCCTCGGAAATACACGCTTTAAGTCCTCGGTCAATCGTGCACCTCGACAAAAAACCATGGGCACGAAAGGTGAAGTACGTGCACTGCGTTTGGAGCTATTACTGCTTGCCGATGTTGGCATGCTTGGCTTGCCGAATGCGGGTAAATCGACCTTTATTCGTGCGGTATCGGCTGCCAAACCGAAAGTGGCTGACTACCCATTTACCACCTTGGTGCCAAGCCTTGGGGTGGTTCGTGTCGCAGCAGACAAAAGCTTTGTCGTGGCTGATATTCCCGGCTTGATTGAAGGCGCGGCAGACGGCGCAGGGCTAGGGATTCGCTTCTTAAAACACCTTGAGCGCTGTCGTGTGTTGTTACACATGATTGATTTGCTACCCGTTGATGGTACCGATCCGGTTGATAATGCGTTTACCATTATTGATGAGCTAAACCAATACAGTGAGAAACTTGCCGATAAACCGCGTTGGTTGGTGTTCAATAAAGTCGATCTGATGCCAGAAGATGAGGCCCAAGCTCAGATTGAGCGTGTGCTTGATGCGCTCGCTTGGGACGATAAGCATTATGCGATTTCGGCGATCAATAAAGCGAATGTGCAACCGCTTATTTATGATCTGATGGCGTCGATTGAGGCACTGCCTGCGCCGAAGCCAGAGGTTGAGCCTGAAGATGAAACCGTCGCCTTTAAATGGGATGATCATCACGAACAACAGCTCAAGCAAGACGACGATAATGATGATGACTGGGATGATTGGAACGAAGACGACTACGACGTCGAGATCATCTACAAGCCATAATCAGACTCACGCCGCTGCCGATTGCAGCGGCTTTTTTTTGTCCGTGATTTAGCGAACAATTGAAGAGACTTTTATTTGCATCAAAGACTGGCATGAGCCAATCGCCAATACTGAAGGCGTCGCAGAGAGAGAAGAGGGATTTTGGGTGACAAAACGACTTACTGAGCCAGAGCAACGCGCGATATCACGTTTAGTGATTGAAGTTGGGCAACGGCTATTACAGCATGGTGCGGAGAGCAAACTTGTCAGTGATGTAAGTATCCGGCTCGGTCGTGCGTTAGGGTTAGACAGTGTTGAGCTGTCGTTATCCGCCAGCTCGTTGGTGGTGACCACCTTGAGTCATGGTCATTGTATTACCACGGCAAGACGTAGCCCAGATCGTGGTATTAACATGAAAGTTGTCACAGACATACAGCGGACCGTGATCTTAGCAGAGAAGGGCTTTCTCGACGCGTTAGCGGTACGTAAACGCTTAAGCCGTATCAAACCATTCCGTTACCCTCCTTGGCTCGTTGTTGGGATGATAGGCTTGTCATGTGCCGCCTTTAGCCGGTTAGCTGGCGGCGATGCCGTGGTGTTTGCGCTGACCTTTGTCGCCTCTGCCACCGGCATGCGGGTTCGGCAACTTATCGCCCACCGTCACTTTAACCCTTTTTTGACCTTTGCAGTGACCGCTATGGTGACCACTCTCCTATCCAGCACGGGAACCATCATGGGATGGGGCAATGAGCCTTTTTTGATCATGGCATCATCTGTCTTGATGCTGGTCCCTGGGTATCCCTTTATTAATGCCGTCTCGGATATGATGAAAGGATTTGTGGATATGGGGATCGCACGTTGGACCATGGCGTCATTACTGACCCTTGCCACGGCAATGGGTATTGTGGGGGCGATGAACTTGGTAGATGCATGGGGCTGGTTATGAGCTTACTTGTGGCGTTATTGCAAGATATGTTCTTTGCGATGATCCCTGCCGTGGGGTTTGCGWTAGTCTTTAATGTTCCGGTGAAAGCGCTTAAGTATTGTGCTTATGGCGGTGCGGTTGGGCATGGTTTACGCTTTGTTCTGATGGAGTCGGGGGTGGCGATTGAATGGGCGACACTGGCCGGTGCGACCACGATTGGTTTTCTGGGCGTGTATTGGTCTCAGCGCTTCCTGGCTCACCCGAAGGTTTTTACCGTCGCTGCAATTATTCCCATGATTCCAGGGGTGTACGCGTTTAAGGCCATGATCGCGCTAGTGACGATTAATAACCAAGGTTACAGCCCGGCGCTATGGGCCAGTTTGATTGAAAACTTACTCAGCGCTGGCTTTATTCTCTCCGCGTTGGCAATTGGTCTTGCGATGCCTGGGCTATTGTTTTATCGTCGCCGACCAGTGATCTAATCGAGGAAGGCGAGCGCAATGCGAATTAGTTTAGTGGCCGCAATGGCAAACGACCGCGTGATCGGAAAAGACAATCAAATGCCTTGGCACTTGCCCGCTGATTTAGCGTGGTTTAAGCGTACAACACTGGGCCACCCTGTGGTGATGGGACGTAAAACCTTTGAGTCGATTGGACGCCCGTTGCCTAAGCGTGTCAATGTGGTGATCAGTGGTGATGCGGACTTTGCGCCCGAGGACGTGACTGTGGTGCGCTCTCCCGAGCAAGCGCTTGAAGTGGTGGCTGGCTATGAAGAAGTGATGGTGATCGGCGGCGGTACTATTTATCAGGCGTTTTTACCTCAGGCTGATCGTTTGTATCTCACCTTTATCGATTTAGACGTTGACGGTGATACCCGTTTTCCAGAATGGGGAACCGGATGGTCAAAAACCGAGGTCGGCACGCATCCTGTGGATGAGAAAAATGCGCACCCTCTTACCTTTACGGTTTGGGACCGCGCTTAACCTTTTGTCTATTCGGCGGGAACGGTAAAGCAGGCTTTGTCTTCCCAACGCAGGAGCGTCAACTTTCCTCCCCAGACACAGCCGGTATCTAGCCCATAAAGTTTGGGCTGAATAGTGCCATTCAATGCCGCCCAGTGACCAAAGACTACGGCTTGCTCAAGCGGTTGGCGATTAGGTACCTCGAACCATGGTACTAAGCCACTGCCTAAGGCTTGATCAGGGGGGAGTTTGCACTGCATATCCAAACGCCCGTCAGGGGAACAAAAACGCATTCGCGTGAAGCTATTAATAATATAGCGATAACGTGCTATCCCGGTCAGCGCAGCATCCCATTGATCAGGGCTGTCATGGTACATATTCTCCAATAACCAAACTTGGTCTTCACTCCGCAGAATCGCTTCCACCTCACGGGCGCAGGCGACGGCAGTCGATTTATCCCACTGCGGACTGATGCCGGCATGGGTCAGCAGAAACCCGCCGTCTGGTGCGGGTACATCGCGTATTAGCGGCTGTTGAGCCAGCCAGTTTAATAGTCTGTCTGCGTCTGGTGCATCAAAGATAGGTTGCGTTTTATCTTTTGCTTTGATGGGTTTAATCCCATTGGCGACCGCCAGCAAATGGAGATCATGATTGCCCAATACCAACTTTGCGGATTCACCAAGCTGATAAAAATACCGTAAAACTGCGAGGGAATCGGGACCGCGTGCGACGAGATCGCCGACCGAGTAAAGCGTATCTCGGGCCGGCGAAAAGTCAGCTTCAGCCAATAAAGCATGTAGCGCTTTATCGCAGCCGTGGATGTCCCCGACAAGATAGGTAGCCATATGCCTCCTTGGAGGAGTTAGTGAAGAATGTTGGGGAGCGCGAGACGGAAAGGTGCAATATTGACCTTAAAAGACTGCGCATCTTGATCTTGCATGGTATAAAACCCTTGCATCACCCCAACAGGCGTTTCAATGATGGTACCACTGGTATAGGTATATTTTTCGCCTGCGGCAATCTTAGGTTGCTCGCCGACAACACCCTCACCTTCGATTTCCAACTCCTTGCCATTAGCGTCAGTGATCAGCCACTTTCTTCGCATCAACTGTGCGGGGGCATCTCCTACATTTTTAATCGTAACCGTGTAGGAAAAGACAAAGCGTTCATGGTCTGGTTCCGATTGGTCTTCCACGTATTGAGTGGCGACGTGGACCTCGAATTGCGCGGGTTCAGTGGCTTGCAAGTCAAGACTCCTGTTTATGATGAGTGATTGGCATCTAACCAATTTGCGAGGCTAGAGAATTGCGCCAGTGTCATGTTCTCTGGACGTAAACTGGGATCGATTCCGAGCTCGGTTAAGGTGTCAACATCGACCAGCGATTTGAAACCGTTCCGGATAGTTTTGCGGCGTTGATTAAAGCCTTCACGACAAACACGTTCCAACCACGACAAATTAGTGACTGGATGCGGTAAGGTTTTATGTGGGACGAGGCGAACGACCGCAGAATCGACCTTGGGCGCTGGCTTAAAGGCGCTTGGCGGTACTTCCAGCACGGGCACCACTTTGCAGTAGTATTGTGCCATGACCGTGAGGCGGCCATAGGCTTTAGTGCCTGGGCCTGCGGCCAAACGTTTTACCACCTCTTTTTGTAGCATGAAATGCATATCCTGTACGTGGTCAGCAAAGGAAAAGAGATGAAACATCAATGGAGTGGAGACATTGTACGGTAAGTTACCGAAAATGCGCAGAGGTCCCTGGTTTGCCAGCTCAGCGAAATCAAACGCCATGGCATCGGCTTCATGAACCGTCAGCTTTGGTCCCATAAATGGATGGCTTCGCAGGCGCGCGGCAAGATCGCGGTCGAGTTCGACCACGTTGAGGTGATCGACTTGTTCGGTCACCGGTTCGGTCAATGCGCCTAAACCCGGGCCAATCTCTACCAGGTTTTCACCAGATAAAGGATTGATTGCCGCGACAATACCGTCGATGACATACGGGTCGTTTAGGAAGTTTTGTCCGAAACGTTTTCTGGCACGGTGGCCTTGATGGACTTTATCGCTCATGCTTTGCTATCTACTAATTCAATGGCGTGGGAGATGGCCGTCCGCAGGCTTCCTGTATCCGCCGTACCGGTACCCGCTAAATCCAATGCGGTACCATGATCTACTGATGTTCTAACAAATGGGAGGCCCAAGGTGATATTCACCGAGCGCCCAAATCCTTTGAATTTTAACACAGGTAAGCCCTGGTCGTGATACATCGCTAAGACAGCGTCGGCGTCTTGCAAATATTTATCCTGAAAAAGGGTGTCGGCGGGCAGTGGGCCAATAATATCCATGCCTTGTTGGCGTAACTCATCAAGCGCTGGCTCAATGATGTCGATTTCTTCTCGACCCAAGCAGCCGTCCTCTCCCGCGTGCGGATTGAGACCGCAGATATAAATGCGCGGTTGCTTAATGGCGAATTTTTGTTGTAAGTCTTGATGCAAAATCGCAATGACGTCATGCAAGCGCTCACGGGTAATAGCTTTAGCCACATAGGCGAGTGGGATGTGCGTCGTCACCAGCGCGACACGTAAGCCTTCGGTGGCCAGCATCATCACCACTTGGTTGACGTTGGCGTGTTGGGCAAAAAACTCAGTATGACCGCTGAAGGAAACGCCGGCGCGATTAATGATCCCTTTATGGACAGGCCCGGTGACAACCGCTGCAAATTCGCCGGTCATATTGCCTTCTGCCGCACGAGTCAGCGTGTCGAGCACATAGCGACCATTGGCCTCATCTAACTGGCCTGGCACAACATCTGCGCCCATCGGGATATCTGCAACGACCAGCTCCCCTGCTTGATGAGGGCGAGACCGTGCTGATGGGTCATAGTCCCGCAAACTCACGGCGAGATTGAGCGCTTCGGCTCGCGCTGCCAGCATCTGTTTATTGGCGATAGCTACCAGCTGATGTGGCCAAGAGAGCAGGGCCATTGCTAAGACCAAATCCGGACCAATGCCCGCCGGTTCGCCAGGGGTGATTGCGATACGCTCAGCTGTCATCATTGATCACCTCAACATAGGCACCCGCGCGCAGCTCTTGCAGCCAGGCTTGCGCTTCTTCATTAAATTTGCGGTTAAACAGCATACGGTAAGCACGGTTTTTAACCGCCGCATCGGTTTTATCGACATCGCGACGATCGGTCACTTCAACCACATGCCAGCCATGCACGGTCTTAAAAGGCTCACTAATTTGACCTTTTGGCAAACTATCGACTTTGGCTTTAAACGCGGGCACATAAGCTTCTGTGGTTGACCAGCCTAAGTCCCCCCCGTTAACGGCAGAGCCCGGGTCATCACTATATTGTTTGGCGAGGTCGGCAAAGGTTTGTTCGCCACGCTCGATTTGTGCAATCAGCTGATTGAGCTCTTTTTTCGCTCCTTTATCACTGAGTACGATCGAGGGTTTGATCAAAATATGGCGGGCTTTAACTTCGGTAACGGCGACCGTTTCCAAACCTTGCACATCATCGATTTTCAAAATATGAAAACCCACACCACTGCGAAATGGCCCGATAATAGCGTCTTTTCCTTGGTTGGTAATTTGGTCGGCGAAAATCGTTGGCATTTCTTCTAGGCGCAACCAGCCCCAATCACCGCCATCAAGTGCTTTGGGTCCCTTAGAATATTCCATCGCCAGCTCCGCCACGTTGCCGCCATGACGTAATGTATCGACTAAGCGATACGCTTGCTTTTTCACCGCGTCACGTTCAGCTTTGTCCGCATCATCATCCAATTTGAGTTGGATGTGAGAGAGCTTATAACGCACTTTTTGCATCTGCTGTTCGTTAAGCTGACTGGCTAATGTCTCAACTTCTTGCGGCAAAATGCTAATACGGCGGCGTACCTGTGCATTGCGCGCTTCTGAAATCGTGAGCTCTCGGCGAACTTGCTCGCGATATTGATCCCATGCGATCCCTTGCTCTGCCATTTTGTCGCGCAGAGCATTCACACTGACCGATTGCTCTTTAGCAATATTTTTGATCGCTTGTTGTAACTGGCTGTCGTCAATTTGGATGCCTAGCCGCTTTGCTTCCTGTAGCTGTAGTTCTTCAACAATGAGTCGCTCGCGCATCTGCTCTTCAAGAACGTCTTGAGGCGGTAATTCACGATCTCCGTTGGCCGCATTACGGGTGACCGTTTGGCGCATGGCCGTCATTTCACTGTTCAGCACCACACCATCATTCACAACGGCGATGACGCGATCTAGCTCTTGAGGTGCTGCTTGGGTTAAGGGGGTCAGCAACACTAAAACGCCAGTGATGAGGGCGTGACTCCATTTGTTCATGCTTTGTCCACTTTTTTTCATAGGTTCAACAGTCCAGACCACAATAAGGCGTGTTAGTTCTTTAATGCAAAGGGATCACGATAACCCAGAGCGTTGCCTGAGTCAGTGCTAAAGTTAAAGCCACTGTCAGCTCCCAATCCGAGTAAGCTGAATGACAAGGTAACATTGTTGTCGTAAACCGGATCGGCGTTAATATCAGCGCGCGACATTAAGTACTCGTTGTAACTTAACCCGACGACCCAACAGTCTGAGCGATAGGTGAGGCTAACTTGGTTTTCCAACATGACATCTTGGGTAAGGTCGCGCCAGTATTGGCCTGTAAAACTTAGCCCGCCGCCGAGAGGAAACCCTGTGACGACGCCAGCTTGTGAGAGGCCATCATCGGTGAGCCGGCTGATGTCTCGGTTTGGCAGCGTCGAGACAATATATTCTTGTGCGACGTAGCGATAACTGGTTTGTGCATAAAACTGGCCGCGGCGATATTCAGCAATCGCGTTACCAAACTGCATTTCGCGTAAGTTGCTGTCATATTGCATCGATGCGCGGACAAACAAGTTGTCATCAATGTTGGCTTCCCCTTCTAACGCCCAAGACGAATAATCAAAGGTTTCTGCATCTTGGTTAGACGGTTGGTCAAAGTAGTAAATTTGCCCAAAGGACAAATTCAGACGCTCTTTATATCCGCCATCATAAAAGCGGGTCGTCGCGCCGTAGGTGAGTTGGTTTGCCGGATTAATGTAATCAATGCTACTGAATTGATTACCGCGAAATAGACCGTAGTAGTCGGTTTGCAAGCGTGCGGTATCATAACCGCCGCCACTAAAGTTGACCGGATTATAGATACCGTCTTGATCCACATCTTTAATATACAAATATTGGACTTGCGGCTCGATAGTTTGGCTGAAATGACCGCCCATGGCCCAGAAGTTACGCTCTAGGACAACGCCAGAGTGCAGGCGCAGAGTGGGGATTTTTCGCTCGACTGAATGACTCAGCTCCGCATTAGATTCTGCATCCTGGATGGCGCTATCAAAGCGCTGATCATAGTGCGTATACAGCATGCTGGCTTCCGCCGTGGCATTAAACCAAGGGCGGGTATATGGCAGCGTTAGGGTCGGGGCTAAATGTGTCCGGGTGGCTTCGGGTTTATTGGGATCATCGTTAGCAAATACACTAAATTGCGCAGGCACACTAATATCGAGCCAATCCGTGACTTGTGGCGCGTAGTAGTTAAGATCCACTTGTGGCATCAAGCGATAGACACTGGTGCCTTCTGTTAGCGCTTGGAAGTCGCGAACACGAACTGTACTGTTCCAATCTAAACCGCGATAACTGATTTCGCCCGTTTGGAGTAGCGTGTTGTCTTCTCGTTTGCCCACATTAGAGTCCAGGCTCTGAAAGTAAGCGATATCACTGACTTTGCTGTAATCCGCTTCGTAGCGCCAGTGACCTTGTACACCGCTATGTTGCCAGTTGAACCCCCAACGTGAATCGAGCTCGGGGTTGAGTTGATCGTCAGGCAGGTATTCAGAGTAAAGCGACCCGCTTCCTATTGGTGTAAGGTAGCGAATGTTGGTCTTTAATTGAACGCCTCGCTCAGACATATATTTGGGCGTGAGTGTGGCATCCAGTTGCGGATGGATATTCCAATAAAACGGCGTTTCCATCTCGATGCCATCACGATCACTCCAAGTAAGCGACGGATATAAAAAGCCTGTCAGCCGACCTTCTTCTACCGGTACACGCAAATAAGGCAGATAAAAGATCGGGACGTCCATTACCTCAAATCTAGGGTGATAAAGATCAGCAAATAAGCTGCTGTCTTCTTTCTCAATTTTTGAGGCAGAAAACCGCCAGCTTTTATCTTCATCTGGACACGTGGTATAGGTGCCATCCTCAAGCTCGTAGAAGGTGGTGCCGTTTTTAAACACCCGTTTCGCCTCGCCCCGTCCTGGGGTACATAGCATCTTATACTGGGCGTTATTCAGCGTGGTGTCTTCGCTTTCGAGGTTGGCTTGTAGATAATCTGATGTCACCATCATCTGGCCATCATTGAATACCACATCTCCTTGTGCCGTAACGATCCGCTCTGGATCGCGTAAGGTTGCGGTATCGGCCGTCATCTTTCGGTGGCCTTGCGTGACTTCGACATTGCCACTATAGATGGCTTTGTCGTTGGTCTGCGCCTCAGCACGATCTGCGACCACACGAATGGGCGCGTTATTCACATCCTGTGTCTGCTCGCTGGCCGGAACGCACTGGGCCTCTTTGTCAGAGCAAGGCTGAGTCGCTGGGTCTGTGTTGGCAAACACAAGGGCTGGGCCGTAGAGCGCCAAGCTGATCATGGTGGCTAAAAAGCTACGTGCAGTCGGTGACATTGAAGAAGACATTCCTGTTTTATCTGATTGCGTGGTGTACACGAAGGCAACGCATCAGTATGCTTTGGCTGCAAAATGCGATTATCATAAATCAATTTGCGCCCGGCATCACCTTTAAATGTGCAGGGTGTGAAACTAGCAATGAGACCATGGCATGCGACTAAATGGCAAGGTAATTGGGGCAATTCTCGGCACATTGTTGGGAGGCCCAATCGGTTTTCTTCTTGGCCTTTTCTTAGGTCATCAGTTTGATAAAGCGAAACAGCGCGCGCGTTTCGGCGGTTTGGGTGGCCAAGGGCCACAAGCACAACGTGTTTTTTTCCATGGCACCTTTGCCGTGATGGGACATATGGCGAAAGCTAAAGGGCAGGTGACGCAACAAGAAATTCAGCTCGCCAGCTTATTGATGGATCGCATGCAGTTGCAAGGTGAAGCCAGGCAATTGGCCCAGCAGGCGTTTCGCGAGGGAAAAGACAGTGACTTTCCGCTGGATGAAACCCTCAACGGTATTCGTGCCTTAAGCCAGGGGCAACGTGACTTATCGCGTGTCTTTTTGGAAATGCAGATACAAGCTGCGTTTGCCGATGGTGAGATCCATCCTAAAGAGCGTGAACTTTTGTATGTAATTGCCGAAAAGCTGGGCTTTTCGCCACAGCAACTGGAACAGCGTCTGCGAATGCAAGAAGCTGCGTTTCGCTTTAGCCAAGGCTATCAAGGCGGCTGGCAGCATCAATCCGATGGCCCCGGTGCGCCGCCGCAGCAGAATGAAATCGACGATGCTTATGATGTATTAGGTGTTGACGCTTCTGCTTCCTCTCAGGAGGTGAAAAAAGCGTATCGGAAACTGATGAATGAGCATCACCCCGATAAATTGATGGCGAAAGGTTTGCCGCCAGAAATGATGGAGATGGCGAAAGAAAAAGCGCAAGAAATCCAAAAAGCGTACGACGTAGTGAAAAAAGCCCGCGATATATAGCGGGCTCGTTAGGTTGATTAATCGTCGCGATCATCAATCAAGCGCATCAATCAGGGTGTGTTGTGGTGCACCACGAAAGAACCCATCAATGTTGGCGATCAGCTGTTGTGCCAGAGTGTGAACGGCTTCGTCAGCGCCCCAAGCAATATGCGGGGTGACAATAAGGTTGGGTAATGATGCTGCAACTAACGGATGTGCGTCGGGGGCGGGCTCTTGACTGAGTACATCCAAGCCAGCACCACCAATTTGGTCGCGTTTTAACGCATATAACAGGGCATGTTCATCCACGAGATCGCCGCGCCCAGTATTAATCAAAATGGCATGCTGTGGCATCTTGGCCAACACATCTTGATTAATCAGATGTCGGGTTTTGTCGGTTAACGGGCAATGCAGCGACAGCACATCAGCCTGTTGAATCACCTGTTCAAAGGGCTGATAGCCTGGCCGGCAATGGCTCGCCCCTTGATGCTCGGCAAACATGACTTTCATGCCAACGGCCTGGGCCAATTGCCCGACCGCTTCTCCTAGTGCGCCTTTGCCAATAATCCCTAAGGAACTGCCAGCGACACTGCCTATCGGGTGAGTAAAAAAGCAAAACTGGCCCCGTTTTTGCCATTCACCTTGACGCACATCGGCATGATAACCCATCAGCTGACGTTTCAAGGCATAAATCAGAGCCATGACATGCTCGGGCACGGATTGGGTGGCATACCCTTGTACGTTGCAGACTTGTACGCCGTGTGCCTGACAAGCCGCTAAATCGACATTGTTGACCCCGGTTGCCGCGACCGCGATCAGTTTTAGCTTGGGAAGTGCAGTCAGTATTGCTTCATTGATCACGACTTTATTGGTGATTGCCACATCGGCATGTTGCAGGCGATCGATCACGTCACCGGGAGCGGTGGCAGGGTAGGATTGCCAATGATGGGGGTGATGAAGCGTTGGCAGCGTAATGTGAGCAGGAATGGTGTCTCTATCGAGAAAAACCACCTTGATGGGGGTGTGATGAGCCATGTTGATCTCCGTGTCTCAATGCATGGCCCTAGAATGTGAGATTAGTAGCTTTTCTGCAAACCTTAATGGTCAGCCTGTTAGGTTAGCAGGCGCAAGCTGATACTCACTCGCTAGTCGATTATCCGGCATCTGCGGATAAAATGCGCAGGGCGCTTGAAAGTGCATCGGCGTTTCAGTGACAGGATGCAAAATGCTTAATTCTGCGGCATGCAAATGAAGGCGAGAGGCATACTCAAAAGCTTCTGGCAGCGCATAAAACTCATCGCCGACAATCCCATGCCCAAGGGCCTGCATATGCACACGGAGCTGATGAGAGCGGCCGGTGAGAGGATACAATGCCATTAAGCTTGTCTGTGCATGCTGATGCAAACAGCGGTAGTGCGTTTGCGAGGGCTTGCCGTGTTCAAAACAGACCTTCTGTCTGGGGCGATTGGGCCAGTCGCAAATCAAGGGCAGATCGACATTTCCCTCGTCGTGTATAGGGTGCCCCCACACTTCGGCGTAATACAACTTGGTGGGCACGCGCTCGCGAAATTGCGCTTTAAGGTGTCGCTCAGCGGCTTTGTGCGCGGCAAACGCCATGACGCCAGAGGTCGACATATCTAAACGATGGACCAGCTCTGCGTCCGGGAATTCGGCTTTAACCCGTGACCACGCACTGTCGTAATGCGCAGGATCACGGCCAGGGTTAGCCAATAATCCACTGGGTTTATTAATTACCACCAGATCGGCATCTTGATACAAGATATCGAGCCAAGGTGTGGTGGGAGGATGATACTCAATGATTGCCATATAAGGGTTCGGGGCCGGTTGGCCCCGCCTTCGTTCAAAGGGTGATTATTGGTGGCTGACCACAATCAAACGCAGGGCGTCTAAATCGACTTGTGCGTGTTGAATATGATGCGACAAGGTACTGATCTGATCGCGTAGTGCGTCGAGCTCATCATCACGAATATTGGGGTTAACCGTTTTCAGTGCGTCGAGCCGTGCTAAGGCCTGATTCAGCTCGCTGTCCATCTCTTGGTGGGCGGCCGTTTGAATCTCAGACAAGGCTTTTTGGGCCAGCGGTTCGCTTTTCTCAATCAGCTGGTGGACTTGGGCTTGAACCGAGTTGACCATTTTACTGCCTAAATGACGATTCACCGGGCTGAGCTGGCGATGAAACGATTCAAACTCAACGTTGGCTGAGAGATCATTGCCGTTCGCATCCAAAAGCAACCGCACCGGCGTTTGCGGTAAAAAGCGATGAATACCCGACGATTTAGGGGCTTGTGCATCAATGGTGTAAATCAGTTCAACAAACAGGGTTCCCACAGGCAGCGCTTTGTTTTTGAGCAAAGAGACCGCGGTGGTGCCGATGTTTTCGCTCAGCAATAAGTCGATACCGCCACGCACGATCGGGTGCTCCCAAGAGACAAACTGCACATCTTCGCGACTGAGTGCCGTATCGCGGTCGAAGGTCAGTGTGCACCCATCCGTTGGTAGGCCAGGGTAACTGGGCACCATCATCTGCTCCGACGGCTTGACCACGATGGCGTTTTCACCTTTGTCATCTTGATTAACGCCGATGGTATCAAACAGACCGAGCGTGAAGGTGACAAGGCCCGTATCGCCATCTTGATCGGCGATGGTTTGCGCCAGCTGCTTGGCAGCCTCCCCGCCGTGTGAGTGCATCTCGAGCAGTTTATCGCGGCCTTGCTCCATTTCTGCTTTAAGGCGTTGATTCATGGCGGCGCTATCGTGAATGAGCGTATTTAGCGCATCATCATGTTGATTATTGGCTAACAGGGTTAACAATGTCTCGCCATACTGCTCAAACACCGCACGGCCGGTTGGGCAGGTATCCTCAAAGGCATCAAGCCCTTCGTGATACCAACGCGCTAAAATGGTTTGCGCTGTGCCTTCAAGGTAAGGAACGTGAATGGCAATATCTTGACGCTGACCAATACGATCAAGGCGACCAATGCGCTGCTCGAGCAAGTCGGGGTTCATCGGTAAGTCGAACATCACCAGCTGATGGGCAAACTGGAAGTTCCGGCCTTCTGAGCCAATTTCAGAGCAAATCAAGACTTGAGCCCCGCCTTCCTCTTGGGCAAAGTACGCTGCCGCTTTATCACGCTCAACAATCGACATGCCTTCATGGAACACGGTGCCACGGATCCCCTCACGCTCGCGCAAGGCCTGCTCAAGCGTCAGTGCGGTTTGCGCGCGTGAGCAAATGATCAGTACTTTGTCGCGACGGTGGGTTTTTAAATAATCCAGCAACCAATCGATACGTGGGTCAAAGCCCCACCAGCTGGCACTATCGCCCTCAAACTGCTGATAAATATCTTCAGGATAAAGATTTTGTACCGCTTTTTGTTCGCTCGAGCTTGTGCGTCCCATCATGCCCGCCACCCGCATGGCAGTTTGATACTGGCTCGGTAACGCCATAGGGTGCATGTGCAGATGCCGGCTAGGGAAGCCACTGATGGCAGCCCGCGTGTTACGGAACAAAACGCGCCCGGTACCGTGGCGATCCATTAAATCATCAATCAGCTGTTGGCGAGCGGTGTGCTTGGTTGCATCATCATCGCTATCAATGGCGCTGAAGCGTTCATCAAGCTCGTCACTTTGCAATAGCGCCCGAATGCTACGTTGGGCATTATCACTTAACGGGGCATCGGCAAGTAGCGCTTCAACCGCCTCGGCGACAGGGGCATATTGTTCGGCTTCTTCAACAAAGGCGTCATAATCATAAAAACGATCAGGGTCGAGCAGGCGTAAACGCGCAAAATGACTTTGCTGACCTAACTGCTCAGGGGTCGCGGTGAGTAACAACACCCCAGGGGTATGCTCAGCAATGCTTTCGATAATCTGATATTCACGGCTCGGTGCCGTTGGTGTCCAGGTTAAGTGGTGTGCTTCGTCCACCACCAATAAGTCCCAATGGGTGTCACAGACTTGCTCGACGCGACGCCGGTTTTTGCGTAAAAACTCCAGTGAACATAACACCAGTTGCTGGGTATCAAATGGGTTGGGTGAGTCAGCAAAGGCCTCGACACAGCGCTCTTCGTCAAAAATAGAGAAGTGCAGATTAAAGCGGCGCATCATCTCGACCAACCACTGATGCTGCAAGGTTTCTGGAACCACGATCAGTACCCGCTCGGCTTGGCCTGCAAGCACTTGCTGGTGAATGATCATGCCCGCTTCAATGGTTTTCCCTAAGCCGACTTCATCCGCGAGCAAAACCCGCGGTGCGTGACGACGACCCACCTCATGGGCAATGTAAAGTTGGTGAGGAATTAACCCAGCACGCATCCCCGTCAACCCCCGTAGAGGGCTACGCAACTGCTGATGCTGATTGGTTAACGCCCGATAACGCAACGCAAAACGATCCATGCGGTCAAGTTGACCGGCAAAGAGTTTGTCTTGCGGCTTGTTAAAGCGGATCTGATGGCTGAGTAAGATTTCGCGCAGCGAGACTTCGTCTTCCTCGGTGTCTTCGCGATAGCCGTAATAGGTCAACACCTCGTCGTTTTCTTCAACGCGCGAGACGGTCATGGTCCAGCCCTCGTGACTTTCTACCTCATCGCCGGGGTTGAACATCACCCGAGTCACGGGCGCATCATGGCTGGCGTACAGCCGTGTTTCATCACTAGCAGGAAACATTAGGGTCACGGTACGGCCATCAACGGACACCACAGTGCCCAGTCCAAGATCATGCTCCGTATCACTGATCCAACGTTGTCCAAGCGCAAATGACATAAGGGAAAACCTCTGAATTAACTCGATTGTCGAAAGACTCGGTGCCGCGCAAACGCAACCCGATTAAATAGTGTGTTATTCAGTGTGGCACTGAAAAAATTGGTCGCCAATAGTACTCGAACTTGTGAGGAGGGTCACGATGAAACTCCATCAATCGCGGCAAAGATCGTCTTGACATACAAACGTCATCAACGCGCGGCAAAGATGAAAACGTGAACTGGCACAATCAAACAAGTTGGGCGATGCGCAACGGCCAGGTCTATGCTTACCTTAAGCGCTGTCATCGACAGTGAATTGCCGACACAGGAGGTGCCTATGGGCGACGCCGACCGGAAGCTGTTTGTATTAGACACTAACATTCTCCTCCACGAACCTTTCGCCATCTATTCCTTCCAAGAACACGATGTCGTGATTCCTATGACCGTCCTCGAAGAGCTTGACCGTATTAAAGATAGCAAGCGTGATGTCTCTCGGGATGCCCGTGTGGCGATTCGTGCCTTGGAAGATATCTTTAAAGAAGCCACACCCGATGAAATTGGCGAGGGTATTGTGGTTGGTAAAGGCGATGCGACGGGTACCGTCTCCATTCTGGCTGATTTTGAGATTAAAGAAACGGTCCATGCCTTTGCCGATAAAGCGGGCGATAATCGCATTTTAAATGCGGTGTTATACCTTCAAACCAAACGCTCACCGCGCAAAGTCGTGCTGGTGACCAAAGATATCAATATGCGCCTGCGTGCCAAAGGGGCGGGGGTGATGTATGTCGAGGATTACCGTACCGACCAACTGATTGATGATGTTCGGTTGCTCACCAAAGGCTTCCATCAATGTGCGGGCAGTTTTTGGGATAAAGTGGGGCAATGCGACAGCCAGGCCTATGGCTCCGAAACACGCCACACATTACCGGCTGAGCTATTAGAAACGCCTTTTGTGAACCAGTACTTATTGGATGAAAGTGACGACTTCGCCGCACGAGTGCAAGCCATTGATGGTGATAAAGCGATCATCAAAGATCTCAGTCGAGAGCGATTAATGCACCGTGCTGCTTGGGATGTTAAACCGAAAAATATCTATCAAGGCATGGCAATGGATGCGTTGCTTGATCCCACGATTGATTTAACCATTCTGACAGGGCCTGCAGGCTGTGGGAAAACGATTTTAGCCATGGCTGCGGCATTAGAGTTAGTGGTAGAAAAGGGCATGTACGATAAGATTATCGTTACTCGTAATACGCCAGATATTGGCGAGTCGATTGGTTTTCTCCCCGGGACAGAAGAAGAGAAAATGCTGCCATGGCTCGGCGCAGTGACCGATACCCTCGAAGCGTTACACATGAATGATGAATGTACCGACGGTTCGATGCGCTACATTATGGAAAAAGCGAATCTGCAGTTTAAATCGATTAACTTTATGCGCGGGCGCTCGATTCAAAACGCGTTTGTGATTTTGGATGAGTGCCAAAACCTGACCGCCTCTCAGCTTAAAACCATTATCACCCGTTGTGGGGAGGGGACTAAGTTAGTGTGCTCGGGGAACTTAGCGCAAATCGACTCTTCCTATTTGACACCTGTAACATCCGGACTGACTTACATTGTCGAGCGGTTTAAAAACTTTGAAGGCAGTGCGTGCGTGTACCTCAATGGTGTGGTGCGAAGCCGGCTGGCTGAGTTTGCCGAAGAGAACCTTTAACCATCAAGGTGGCGGCCTCTATGCCGCCACTGATAGGGTTACGCCGTGACACCGATATAATCACGCATGATGGCTGGCGGTGTCTTGAGCGTATCAACCGGATCGTGAAGCTGGATTCGGCCATTATCGAGATAGATAAATTGATTGGCGATCGCTTGTGCATCGTCTGGATGGTGAGTGACCATTACCACCGTCGTGCCTTGTTCTTGAGCGGTACGTTTGACCAAGGCTAACATGTCTTGTTTTAGCGCCGGATCAAGTGCCGAAAAGGGTTCATCGAGCAGTAATAAAGGCTGGTTGCGTGCGATGCTTCTCCCCAAGGCGATGCGTTGGCGTTGGCCGCCCGATAGTTGGCTGGGTAGACGAGATAAATAATCGGTCAACCCTACTGCGTGTGCAGCATGGCGCACGGCCTCTTGCTGTGTGGCCGTGAGTTTAAGCGAGGGAGACAAGCCAATTGCCATGTTGTCGAATACTGACAAATGGGTAAATACGTTGTGCTCTTGAAACAAGATAGACAGTGGCCGCTGGTGGGCGGGCGTCGTGGTGACAGGCTTGCCATCAATGGTGATCTCGCCACTATCTGGCGCGATCAGCCCAGCAATCAGTGATAATAAGGTGCTTTTGCCTGCACCGCTGGGCCCGAGCACAGCCACAATCTCTCCAGGGGCTATTTGGGCATCAAAGATCATCCAATCTTGCTGGTAACGATAGTGGACATTGGAAAGCGTCAGCATGCGTGTCTCCATTGGATCAGACGAGTGATTAGGGCATAGCAACCCAAACTGGTAAGCAGTAATAGCATGGCAGCGGCAGCGCCTGCGTCCATTTGGTAGCTCCCCATCAAGCGAAACAAATAGAGCGGCAGGGTTTGAAAATTTTGGCTACCAAAAAGTGCGATCGCACTAAGATCGCCCATCGATAACACAAAACTTACCGCCACGCCGCGCGCGATCGGGGCGCGTAAACACTGCCATTCGATAAGACGTAGACGGTTGACACCTTTTAGCCCCAAGGTAGCGCAAAGATTGTGATAGGACTGGGCAAGTTGATAGGCGGGCGCGCTCAGTACTTTTATTAAATAGGGCAACGCCATCAGGGCGTTCACGGCCATCACCAACCACAGCGCCAAGCTGAATACATCGCTAAACTGGCGAAACAGTAAAAAAAGCCCGGTACTGAGGACAATACTGGGTACCACCAAAATCATCGCCCCTAACGTTTCAATGCCATTCGCTTGTTTCTTACGCCCGTTCAAGCGCCAATGACGACTGGCTAAGATGACAGAGGTGGCCAACACGAAGGCCAAGACGGTTGCGCCGGTAGCGATAAGCAGTGAATGCATGGTGGCTTGCCATAATGCCGTGTCGCTCAGCACAATTAACGCGCTAGGGTTAAGGCCACGCGCGATCACAACCCCGAGAGGTGGTAGAACCAACAATAAAGTCAGCGCAATCCAGAGACTGTCCCAACACTTCGCCGTGCGACTATCGAGTGCCGATGGAAGCGGTTGCACTTCGCTGGGGGTGTTGGCAATCGGCCGAGTCAGTGTTTGCACAATAAAAGCAAAGGTGCCGCACAAGAGCATTTGCCATAGCGCCAGAGCGGCACCGGTTTGTAAGTCAAAATCAAAATGAATGGCTTGATAGATAGCCAATTCAATGGTGGTCGCTTTGGGGCCACCGCCTAATGCCATCACGGTGGCGAAGCTGGTGAAACACAGCATGAATACCAGTCCGACGACATGGGGTAGACTTTGCCGCAGATAAGGCCATTCAAGGTGGCGAAAACGTTGCCAGCCTCTTAGACCAAGCTGGGTTGCCAGGCGCCTTTGATCCGCCGGGATCCCTTCCAAGGCCTGCACCATCAATTGGGCCGAAAAAGGCAGGTTAAAGAAAACATGCGCAAGCAAAATGCCGCTTAAGCCATAGAGAGAAAATGGCATCGCCGCATCAAAGTACGCGAAGGCTTGTGCAATCCAACCGCTACGGCCGTAGATGGCAACCAATCCAAACACGCCCACCAATACCGGCAGCACCAGGGTCATGGCAAACAGTTTGAGTAGCCAAGCTTTCCCTGGAAATTGTCGCCGAGCCAGCGCATGGGCCACAGGAATGGCGAGCCCAACGCTGAGCACCACAGATAAGGTAGCCTGCTTAAAGCTAAACAGCGTGACATGGCGCAGATAGGCATCTTGCCACAGGGCGGACAGCTTCAAGTCTTGACTGTGTAAGAACAGCGCCCAGAGTGCGCTGCCAATTAATAATACGACCAAGCTGGCCGCGAGACTGCCCGGCCAGGTTCGAGAAGGGTTAAGCATCGACGTTATTCAACCAAAGCGGTTTGCCAATCGCGCACCCATTGCTGACGGTTACCCATCACTTCATCGGGCTGGTACAACAGGCTCTCTTCTGGTTTGTTCAGCGTATAGAAGGCGTCAGGCAAGCTAACATCGGTGACCGGGTACATCCACTGCGTGGTTGGGATCACAGACTGTGCTGCGTCACTGAGCATAAATTGTAGAAACGCATCGGCGCGTTCTGGTTGGTCGGTATAAGCAGACTTCGCCGCCACTTCAATTTGCATATAGTGGCCTTCTTCAAACATGGCGGCGGCAAAGCGGTCATCATCGTCAGCGACCAGGTGATAGGCGGGCGAAGAGGTGTATGAAAGCACCATATCTGCCTCTTTGTTGAGGAACATGTTGTACGCTTCGGTCCAGCCTTTGGTCACGGTAATAGTGTTGTCGGCAAGGTCGCGCCATGCCTGCTGGCTTTGATCGCCGTATACTTTTTGGATCCACAGCATCAAGCCTTGGCCAACTGTTGACACGCGTGGATCTTGGTAAATCACACTGATATCGTCACGCTCCTCAATCAAAGCCTTCAAGCTTTTGGGTGGGTCGAGCAAACGCGTGGTGTCATACACAAAGGCAAAGTAGCCGTAATCGTAGGGGATAAAGTAGGGATTATCCCAACCGCCGGGTACCTGTAGGCGCTCCGTATTCACCGCGTGCTCGGCGACAATGCCGCTACGCTCAGCTTCTTTCATCAAGTTAGTATCCATACCGAGTACAATATCAGCCTTGGTAGTATTGCCTTCGATACGTAAGCGATTAAGCAGAGCAGCACCGTCACTAAGAGACACAAACTCTAATTGGCAGTCACAGCGTTTTTCAAATTCGGCTTTGATTTTTGGCCCTGCGCCCCAATCGGCGATAAAAGAATCATAGGTATAGACCGTTAGAGGGTCGGCGGCACGGGCGCTGAGTGATAACAGCGATAAAGAAACCAGAGTGAGAACAGAGGTAATAACTTTCACAGCACGCTCCTAAGTTGGGCGTGGGTGTTGAGGCAAGTTGATGGCAACATCAAGTCTCAATCCCTACGCCAGTGTTAGCTGGATCAGGTTCGATGGGTTTAGCGCCGCGCGCAATCTCAGCCATGAGGCTCCCCAATGAGTACGGTGCTATTGTACTGATTGGCTTAGTGTTCACCAAGCCTTTTAGTCCGCGAGTTGGTTAAGCGTCCAGTCGTAGTCATAATCCAAGCGTGCATCCTTGGGAAGCTTGATGTCTCTATATTGATTGATATGGGTGATCACCCCTTGTTCACTGCCGCCAAAGTCAGTCTCAAACCACTCATAGATAGAAGAAAGCTGCCACTGATTACCCTGCTGACTCACGCCTTTATCACTATTAATAAAGGTGTAGGCAGCTTGTTCTAATTGCGCATCCAAGGTGTCGGCTTGAAAGGCTTGCGGTTGCAGGTTAGGACAGCCAAGGCTGGCACAATTGACCGCATAGTGGGTACGCGGATCTTGCCATAGCGGACGCAAAATACGGTGTTCGATATCATTGAGCGTGAGGGCTTCGCCCGCCACCGTCACTACGTCATCATCCCACGGACCAAAGCTAAAGAGTCCACCGAGTTTGGTGATAGAACTGACTGGATAGGCGTCCAAAATCAGCGTCACCGTGACCGCATTGTAAAGGTTGACCCAGTAAGCATATTGTTCGTCTTTGCTCAGGGTGCGCGGATCGCGCTTGGTAAGCATGCGAATGTAATGATCGAGGGTCGCTTTATCGGCCTCGGTGACGGCTGCGTAGTTAAATAAGGTGTGCTGCCCCTGAGGCTGTAAATACTTATCGAGTAATACTTGCCAACTGTGATGCGTGAAGGTGGCTTGGCTGTCAGGATTATGTGCATCCCACATTGCCCAGTAGTCCGCTTTGGGCGCGGCTTGACTGATGAGCGGAAACACTAGCCCGAACAGAAGTATCAAATGTTTTTGCATTGTCAGTCCTTAATGCGATCAAACCTTCTTTGAGACTAGACCAAGCGAGTCAGCGGTTGGTTTCATTGAGGATAGAAAAATGGGAAGGAACGCCAATAAATGCGGAATAATCAGCACTTATTGGCGAGAGATGAGTGGATGGTATTACACCAAAAAATCAGGTATTTGCTGCTCAAAGCGCGAAATTTCCGCTTCGTGCTGTAACGTCAGCCCGATACTATCCAAACCTTCGAGTAAGCAATGATGGCGAAAATCATCCATCTGGAAGCTAAAGCAGTGTTCACCGGCACGGATGGTTTGGGCGGGCAAATCTAGCGTTACCGTCGCACCTTCATTTTCGGCCACATACGTAAATAAAGCATCGATTTGGCCTTCTTCAAGGGTCACCGGCACCATTTGGTTATTAATGCAGTTGCCATAGAAAATATCGGCAAAACTGGGGGCGATAATCACTTTAAAACCGTAATCATCCAGCGCCCAAGGAGCATGTTCGCGTGACGAGCCACAGCCAAAGTTTTCGCGGGTGAGTAACACGCTAGCCCCTTGGTAGCGCGCTTGATTGAGCACAAACTCGGGGTTCGGCTGTTTGCCCGCATCGTCTAAAAAGCGCCAATCGTGAAACAGGTGCTGGCCGAATCCGGTGCGGGTGACTTTTTGCAAAAACTGTTTGGGGATGATCGCATCGGTGTCGACGTTTGCCGCATCCAATGGGGCAACAATGCCGGTATGAGTGTGTATGCCTGACATAAGGCCTCCTTATAATTGGTTAACGTCAACAAAGTGACCGGCAATGGCGGCGGCAGCGGCCATGGCTGGGCTGACCAAGTGGGTACGGCCTTCACGGCCTTGGCGGCCTTCAAAGTTACGGTTGCTGGTCGATGCACAGCGCTCTTTGGGGCCTAAGCGATCGTTGTTCATCGCCAAGCACATTGAGCAGCCGGGTAAGCGCCACTCAAAGCCCGCCTCGCGGAAAATCACATCCAGCCCTTCTTGCTCTGCTTGGGCACGCACTTGCTCTGAGCCTGGCACCACCATGGCATGGACGCTATCTGCGACGTGCCGACCTTTGGCGACCGCCGCGGCTGCGCGCATGTCCTCAATTCGAGAGTTGGTGCATGAGCCAATAAAGACTTTATCAATTTGGATATCTGTTATGGCTTGGCCTGCGGTTAGCCCCATGTATTTCAGCGCGCGTTCCGCCGAGTGGCGCGCGATCGGATCTGCCATGTGCTCAGGGGCCGGCACGCTATCGTGCACACTAACCACTTGGCCGGGGTTGGTCCCCCAGGTGACCTGATGATGAATTTGACTGCCATCGAGTGTCACGACACGATCAAATTGCGCATCGGCATCCGAGTGCAAGGTTTGCCAAAAATCGACCGCTTGCTGCCATTGTTCACCTTTAGGAGCAAATTTCTTGTCTTTTAAATAGGCAAATGTGGTCTCATCGGGGGCGATCAGGCCAGCTTTCGCGCCCAATTCGATCGCCATGTTGCAGACCGTCATTCGCCCTTCCATGGACAAGTCGGTAATGGCGTCACCGCAAAATTCCACCACGTGTCCGGTGCCGCCGGCATGACCGACTTGGCCGATAATCGCTAGGACAATGTCTTTGGCGGTGATCCCGGGGGCGGTTTTGCCCGTGACTTCAATTTTCATCGTGCGGGCGCGGGATTGCTTGAGCGTTTGGGTGGCCAGTACGTGTTCGACTTCGGAAGTACCAATACCAAAGGCCAGTGCACCAAAAGCACCGTGAGTTGCCGTATGAGAATCACCACAGACGATGGTATTGCCAGGCAAAGTAATCCCTAACTCGGGACCCATCACATGGACAATGCCTTGGTAGGGGTGATTCAAGTCGTACAGGGTGACGCCAAATTCTTCGCAGTTTTTAGCCAAGGTTTCCATTTGGATGCGCGCCATTTCCCCTGACGCGTTAATGTCTTTGGTTTCGGTGGAAACATTGTGATCCATGGTGGCGAAGGTTTTGCTCACTTGGCGCACCGGACGGCCTTTCTCTCTCAGGCCGTCAAACGCTTGTGGTGAGGTCACCTCATGCACCAAGTGACGGTCGATATACAGCAGCGGCGCTTCGCCTGGTTGCTCAGTGACCACGTGAGACTGGTGAATTTTTTCGTACAAGGTCTTGGCGCCTTGCTGGGTGTTTGCATTCGACATAGCTCGTATCCTTACGGGTAATGATTATGCGCCTTGGCGGATATAGGCGGCGATACGATCGCCCATCTGCTCGGTGCTCAGTGCTGGATGGTTACCGGCCAGATCGGCCGTCAGTTCACCGGCTGCCAGCGCTTGGCTCACTGCGTGTTCAATTGCACAGGCCGCGTTTTCTTCGCCCAACGAGTAACGCAGCATAAGTGCCGCCGATAAAATCTGCGCCACTGGATTAGCAATGTTTTGTCCGGCGATATCGGGCGCGGAGCCACCGGCTGGCTCATACAAGCCAAATTTACTCGCGTTCAAACTGGCTGAGGGCAGCATACCCATAGAGCCTGTGATCATCGCGCACTCATCGGAGATGATGTCGCCGAAAATATTTGAACACAGCATCACATCAAATTGCGACGGGTCTTTAATCAGCTGCATGGTGGCGTTGTCGATATATATATGGCTTAAGCTGACATCCGGATAATCTTTTGCCACCGCTTCTACCACCTCGCGCCACAGCATTGAGCTTTGCAGCACATTGGCTTTGTCGATTGAGCACACTTGTTTGTTGCGAAGCTGGGCGGATTGAAAGGCGATGTGTGCGATGCGCTCAATTTCATAGCGATGATAGACTTCCGTATCAAACGCCTTTTCCTCGCGCCCTTCGCCTTCGCGCCCTTTGGGCTCACCAAAATAAATCCCGCCGGTCAGCTCTCGTACCACCACGATATTAAAACCTTGGTCGGCAATATCGGCGCGCAGCGGACAAAAGCTTTCGAGACCAGTATGGATTTGTGCCGGACGCAAATTACAAAACAGACCAAAGTGCTTGCGTAGCGGCAGTAAAGCACCGCGCTCCGGTTGTTCGGTCGCGGGTAAATGCTCCCATTTAGGGCCGCCGACTGAGCCGAATAAAATCGCATCGGCTTTTTCACAGCCAGCCAAGGTGTGTGCGGGCAGCGGCGAGCCATGGGCGTCGATTGCAGCACCGCCAACCGGATAATGCTGACGCTCAAAGGTGACAGCGAATCGCTCGCTAACCGCATCAAGCACTTTTTCGGCTTGCGCCATCACTTCGGGGCCGATACCGTCGCCGGGTAAAATTGCAATTTGGTGTGCGCTAGCCATGTTTATACTGTCTCCTGTTTTAAATGGGATTGTTCCTTAATCTGCGCAATTTTGTTGGCGCGATAAATAGCATTGATCACGTTTAATAAAGCTTCGCCGGAGGCCTCGATAATATCGGTTGATACCCCGGTGCCGTGATATTTACGGCCTTTGTAGTTGGCAATGATATCGGCTTGGCCGAGGCCATCTTCCCCTTCTCCTTTGGCGGTCAGATCGAATTTATCCAGCTCAATGTCATAGCCGGTGATCCGATATATGCACTGGTACAAGGCGTCGACGGGACCGTTTCCAATCGCCGCTTCGCGTTTTTCTTCATCGCCACATTGCAACTTGATGCTGGTGGTCGCCATTAAGCTGCCCGATTGCACGCCTAAATAATTGAGCTTATAAAAATCGTCCTCTTCTTTGAGGTTGTTGAAGAACATTAAAGCTTCTAAGTCGTAATCGAACACCTGACCTTTACGATCTGCTAATTGCAAGAATGATTGATACAAGGTCTCCAAATCATAGTCTTGCTCGTTGTAGCCAAGGTTATCCATATGGCTTTTCACCGCCGCGCGGCCGGAGCGACTGGTGAGATTCAATGATTTTTTACCCAATCCAATCGACTCTGGCGTCATGATTTCGTAGGTATTTTTGTTTTTCAGCATGCCATCTTGGTGAATGCCAGAAGAGTGGCTAAAGGCATTGGTACCGACCACGGCTTTGTTGGGCTGGATTGGCATGTTGCAAAGTTGGCTAACCAGCTTACTGGTGCGGGCGATTTCAGTATGGTTTAAGCCTGTCTCCACGCCTAACAAGTCAGCGCGGGTTTTTAAGATCATTGCAATTTCTTCCAGCGCACAGTTACCGGCGCGCTCGCCGATGCCATTAATCGTGCCTTCGACTTGGCGGGCGCCGGCCTGTACAGCGGCAATAGAGTTGGCGACCGACATCCCCAAGTCATCATGGCAATGAACAGAAATCACCGCTTTGTCGATATTGGGTACGCGGTTGAACAGGTTGGCAATGATATCGCCAAACTCACTGGGGACCGTATAGCCGACTGTATCTGGGATATTGACCGTGGTGGCGCCAGCATCAATTGCCGCTTCGACCATGCGGCATAAATTATCAATCGGGGTGCGTCCGGCATCTTCGCAGGAAAACTCCACATCATCCGTATACTGGCGCGCATGTTTGACCGCACGCACGCCCATTTCTACTACGTCATCGTAGCTGCGGCGAAGCTTGTCTTTGACATGAATGGTAGAGGTGGACAAAAAGGTGTGGATACGAAAAGCATCGGCGGCTTTGAGCGATTCCGCTGCCACATCAATGTCTTTAGGAACAGCGCGAGACAAAGCACAGACACGGGCATGCTGCATATGCTGAGCAATGGTACGTACGGACTCAAAGTCGCCCGGAGAGGACACAGGAAAGCCAGCTTCAATGATGTCTATTTTCAAACGATCCAAAGCTTGCGCGATTTGCAGTTTCTCTTTGACCGTTAAGCTTGCCGACAACGCCTGCTCGCCGTCACGTAATGTGGTGTCAAACAGAATGACTTGGCTGTTCTCGCTCATGAGTAACTCCCTGTTGTGTTTGCTGGCCGCCGTCATGGCTCTTTAATTGGCGATATGTTTTATTTTGGCGACATTAGATACAAAAAAACCCGCGTCTGGCGCGGGTTTTTGAGATTTGGCATTCACTGTTTTCTGCCCAAAACCTACCCGCGCGACTGGGTCACGATAAGGAGGAGAATGAGGCGTAGGTGAAACAGTGTCATGCTGATGTCCGTCAGTAAATACTCTGTTACCAGAAATAACAGAGCGATGGGGAAAGCGTCAATCTGAAAAAAACAAAACCCGTTTTCTGCGCAATACAAAGGCGAGAAACCGGTTAATTAAACTGCTTTTTACACTAAAAGTTAGACTTTTGTGCTGTGGTATGGGGCGGCTTTGTCCACCCTGCATTATTTTAATTACGCCAATACAGCTGATCTTTAGCGGTAACGGGGCAGAGTAAATTCATTGAGATGTCCCAATAACGTCACCGACCTGTCACACCGGCTGGCTAATGTTTAATCATCAGCTCGCTGTATTGGGAGATACCATGAGACGCTTTGCTGCGATTCAACGCTTTGACCACTCGGTATCGACACTTTGCCTATCGCATCGCTTTAGCGCTGACACCGCCAAAGTGGCCCGTGCCGTTTCCCGCTCGGGCGATGGACCTCTTTATATCGTGGTGGGGTTAGCTGCTTGGTGGCTGCAAGAAGCCGTGGGGCTCTGGTTTTTACTCACGGGGCTCACTGCATTTGCCATTGAGCTGCCAATTTACTGGGTATTAAAACGTAGTTTCCGGCGCACACGTCCTTCGCAGCTACCCGCCTTTATCACGCCGTCTGACCTATACAGTATGCCATCAGGCCACACCGCAGGTGCCTTTTTAATGGCCTCTTTGCTGAGCATCTTTTTCCCATCGCTCACGCTGTTTGTATTTATTTGGGCGAGCTTGATTGGCATTTCTCGGGTGTTACTGGGTGTGCATTTTGTGACCGACATTATTGTGGGCGCAGGGTTAGGGATAATGTGTGCCAACTTGGCGCACAGCATCACCGCGGATCTTTACGGAATGGCAGGTCTTTCATGAAGCTTTTATACGGTGTTCAAGGAACCGGTAACGGCCATATATCGCGAGCCCGAGCGATGGCGCGTGCTTTGGCAGAGTACGATGGCGAGGTTGATTTTATTTTTTCTGGTCGGCCGGCAGAGCACTATTTTGATATGACGCCATTCGGTGACTATCGGACCTTTACCGGGATGAGCTTTGTGAGCCGTGATGGTAAAATTGATATGTTGGCCACGGCGAGACACAATCACTTGGCGCAGCTGCGACGGGATATACGCCAGCTTGATGTATCAGACTACGATAAGGTCATCTCTGATTTTGAACCCATCAGTGCGTGGGCGGCGCGCCAACAAGGAATACCCTCGGTGGCCATCAGTCATCAAGCCGCGTTTTCACATGCGGTGCCCAAACACGGAGAAACTTGGATTAATCGTCTGATTATGCGCCACTTTGCGCCAACAGACTATGCCATTGGCCTGCATTGGTATCACTTTAACCAAGCGATTTTACCTCCGATTATTGATACCAGCCTGCCGAATGCAACAACGGTGTCGCTCGTTGCAGAAAAGGCGGTACTGGTCTATTTACCCTTTGAATCTTTATCTGCGGTCAGTGAGTTGTTGTTGCGCTTTAGCCAGCCTTTTGTCTGCTTTCACCCCGAGGTAAGCGCGCCCGAGCAGCGAGAAAACCTTACGCTTATGCCGCTGGGCAAAGAAAGCTTTCACTCGGCGCTACATCAGTGCCAGGGGGTAATAGCGAATGGGGGCTTTGAACTTCCGTCTGAAGCGCTGACGTTGGGTAAAAAACTGTTATTAAAACCACTGTCTGGTCAGTTTGAGCAGTTAAGTAATGTCGCGACACTCGCCCAGCTTGGCTTGGCGCACACTATGAATAGCTTGGATGCGCGTGCTGTCCGAGAATGGCTACAGACACCTGCAGTGGACGCGATTGCATACCCAGATGTTGCTAAAGCTCTGGCGGAATGGCTAGTCAAAGGTGAGTTGGGCCAGACGCGCAGCCTATTTCACCATTTGTGGGCTCAGGTTGATTATCCGGAAACAGTCGAAGAGTCGATCTTAGACTTCAACCGCTTATCAACACGCGTTGAGCCGAACCGATTGAGGTTACAGCGGTTGAACCGTTAATAGGATCCGTTATGCACAAGGTGACTGATTAACGCCTCAACGCTGCTGAATCACGTTTTTACATTTTCACTAGAGTATTCGCTCGATTTTGCTTGTTTTTACCCGAGCGGTCAGTAGACTCGCTTTATTATTTGAGCGTACAAGTGTTCGCCTAAAGGTGAGCCCAAGAGAAGCATAGTGAACACCCAATACCATATTGTTACCCGCCTTCGTGAGCAAATTCGCACTCAGCATCAGCGAGAAGCGATTCGCTTCCAGCAACACAACCAGTGGACAAGTATTAGCTGGCGTCAACTCGGCGAGCGTGTTGATCAACTGTCTCGCTGTTTACTCAAAGCCGGCTGTCAGGTTCAGCAAACCGTCGCTATCTTCGCGCCAAACAGTGAAAAGTGGGCAATGTTAGATTATGCCGCACTGCAAATTCGCGCTGTGCCGGTGCCGATTTACGCGACCAGCACGGCCCAGCAAGCGGCATACATTATTAACGATGCCGATGTGCAATGGATTTTCGCGGGTGACGATCAATTGGAAATGGCGGTAGCGGCGTTGGAGCAATGCCCAAACATCAAAGGTGTGGTGGCGTTAAGCCAAGAGACGCCGGTGCCAGCACATCCTAAAGTGTGGGATTGGGCGAGTTGGTTATTGCAAGACGATCGTGGCCATCAAGCCGAATTAGAGACGCGCATTGACGCACGCTGCATGGACGATCTGATCACCTTGATTTATACCTCAGGCACTACTGGGGAGCCCAAAGGGGTCATGCTCGATTATGCCAACGTCGCGGCGCAGCTTGATGTACATGATCAGGTGCTCGCCATTGAACCGCATGACGTCTCTTTGGCGTTTCTGCCCTTATCACATGTCTTTGAGCGTGCCTGGAGCTATTACGTCTTACATCGTGGGGCGGTCAATGCCTATCTCTCAGACCCGCAAAAGGTGCGATCGGCATTGGCGTCGGTTCAGCCAACAGTGATGTCGGCCGTACCGCGTTTTTACGAAAAAATCCATGGAGCTATTCACGACAAACTCAGTCGAGCCACCGGCGTTAAACCGCATTTATTCCGTTGGGCCCTGCGCCAAGGCGAGCGTCATGCTGCTCAGTTACGTGCTGGCCATTCACTGTCGCGGCGCCAGCAATGGCAATTGGCGTTGGCCGACAAGCTGGTACTCAGTAAGTTGCGTGCGCTGCTGGGTGGCAAGATGCGCTTGATGCCATGCGGTGGGGCGCGTCTTGACCCTGACATTGGCGCGTTTTTCCATGCAATCGGTATTAACGTGAAGCTCGGTTATGGCATGACCGAAACCACGGCCACCGTGTCTTGTTGGGATGATACCTGCTTTGACCCCCAGTCGATTGGTTCTCCGATGCCCGGCGCCCAATTGCGCATCGGTGAGGATAATGAAATTCAAGTGCGTGGGCCGATGGTGATGCGTGGCTACTTCAATCAGCCCGATGCGACGGCGGCCACCTTTACCGCGGATGGTTTTTTGAAAACCGGCGATGCGGGGTATCTCGATGCTCACGGCAATGTATTTATCACTGACCGAATCAAAGAGCTGATGAAAACGTCAGGCGGTAAGTACATCGCGCCACAGCGGGTGGAAGGCGCTTTGGTGCGTGATCATTTTATCGATCAGATAGCGGTGGTGGCCGAGGCGCGTCATTTTGTCTCTGCCTTGATTGTGCCTTGCTTTGATGCCTTAGAAGAGTGGGCGCGAACGGCTAACATCGAATATCAAAATCGCAAAGAGCTGTTAAAACATTCTGATGTGGTGGCCTTGTTTGAAAAGCGTTTACAGAGCTTGCAACATGAATTGGCCAAATTTGAGCAAGTCAAACGCTTTACCTTGTTGCCACAGGGCTTTTGTATGCACAGTGGTGAGCTTACGCCAACCATGAAGTTGCGTCGTAAAGTGATCCTGTCGCGTTACCAGCATCATATCGACGCCATGTACCAGCGTTGACGGTTTCTAGCTAGGGGGCTCATTGGTGAGCCTCCTCATACGCTGTTTTTATCCCTTTTCTCCTCTTTATCGCCTTTTGTCGGAATAGCAAATCTCGCAAGCCGATGCTTTTTTAGTGAATGTTGTCGATTTACTCCCTTCTCATCAGCGTAATCCAGCAACATACACTCAACATCTAGTGATTAAATGTAAATACTGGTTAGCCAATGGACAGTTTTGCAAATAAAACGTTACATTGGAGGTCGTTTCTGTCGAGGCGGGCCAACGAACAATCTAACGCTACCTTACCGCCAGTATTTGGTTTTGATGTCCGTGTGATCACACCACCAGTACATCCAAGTGTAAGGAGCTGGATTAGGCTAAAAGTAAGTCCTAACTATGCAAACAGGGAGGCGTAGAGTGGAAATGTTATCTGGTGCCGAGATGATCGTGCGCTCCATGATCGATCAAGGCGTAAAACATATTTTTGGCTATCCAGGCGGGTCGGTGCTGGATATTTACGATGCATTGCATGAAAAAAGTGGTATTGATCATGTGTTAGTGCGTCACGAACAAGCGGCCGTGCATATGGCGGATGGTTACGCACGCGCAACTGGTGAAGTAGGCGTGGTGCTGGTGACTTCAGGCCCAGGCGCAACCAATGCGATTACCGGTATCGCCACCGCCTACATGGACTCAATTCCCATGGTGGTTTTTTCTGGGCAGGTGATGAGTAGCTTGATTGGCAATGATGCCTTTCAAGAGTGCGACATGGTGGGGATTTCTCGTCCTGTGGTGAAACACAGCTTTTTAGTCCAGCGTGCTGAAGATATTCCCAATATTGTCAAAAAAGCCTTTTATCTTGCCTCGACTGGACGTCCCGGCCCTGTGGTGGTGGACATCCCCAAAGACATGGTCAATCCGGCGCAAAAGCATCCGTATCAGTATCCTGATAGTGTGCGCATGCGCTCCTACAACCCGACAACAACCGGCCATAAAGGGCAGATTAAGCGCGGACTAAAAGCACTACTGGCGGCGAAAAAGCCGGTGCTGTATGTCGGCGGTGGCTCTATCATGGCTGATTGCGGCGAACAAATCCGCCAGCTATCAGAAAGCTTGAACATCCCGGTGGTTAGCACCCTGATGGGGCTGGGTGCCTTTCCCGGCACCCATGAGTATTCGCTGGGCATGCTGGGCATGCATGGTACCTACGAAGCCAACATGGCGATGCACCAAGCCGACCTGATTTTTGGTATTGGTGTCCGGTTTGACGATCGCACCACCAATAATCTCGAAAAATACTGTCCCGATGCCACCATCATGCACATTGATGTGGATCCCTCGACCATTTCCAAAACTGTCTCGGCCGATATTCCTATTGTCGGCTCTGCCGATGCTGTGCTCAGTAGTATGCTCAAACTGCTGGTGGAGCAGGGAGGCAGTAACGACAGCGATGCGCTCAGCACCTGGTGGCACAATATTCAAACTTGGCGTGAGCGCCAGTGTTTGAAATATGTTGCTGATCCTGAGCGGATTAAACCGCAGCAGGTGATTGAAACCTTGTACCGCCTCACTCATGGTGATGCCTATGTGACCTCGGATGTCGGCCAGCATCAAATGTTTGCCGCACTTTATTATCCGTTTGATAAGCCACGTCGTTGGATTAACTCGGGTGGCTTGGGCACCATGGGCTTTGGGCTTCCCGCCGCCATGGGGGTCAAGTTTGCGCTACCGGACGCGCAGGTGGTGTGTGTCACCGGCGATGGAAGCATTCAGATGAACATTCAGGAGCTCTCCACCGCGTTGCAATATGACATTCCGGTGGTGATTGTGAACCTCAATAACCGCTTCCTCGGAATGGTCAAACAGTGGCAGGACATGATTTATCAAGGTCGTCACTCGCACTCTTATATGGACTCGGTGCCGGACTTTGCTGCGATCACTGAGGCCTATGGCCACGTGGGAATGCGTATTAATCATCCGTCCGAGCTGGAAGCCGGCCTAGAAAAGGCGCTGGCAATGAAAGATCGTTTGGTGTTTGTCGATATCCATGTTGATGAAACCGAGCATGTATATCCAATGCAGGTACGCGGTGGGGCGATGAATGAAATGTGGTTGAGCAAAACGGAGAGAACCTAATGCGCAGTATTGTATCGGTTTTAATGGAAAACGAACCAGGTGCCTTGTCGCGGGTTGTGGGTTTATTCTCTCAGCGTGGCTACAACATTGAATCGCTCACGGTGTCACCCACCGATGATGCGACCTTATCGCGCTTGAATATCACCACCTCGGTGGTCAGCGACGCGGACCGCGAGCAAATCGAAAAGCACCTGCATAAGCTGATTGATGTGCTGAAAGTGAGCAATGTCACCGAAAGCGATCACATTGAGCGTGAACTGGCGTTGGTGAAAGTAAAAGCCAGCGGCTTTGCCCGCGCGGAGGTAAAACGCACCGCCGATATTTTCCGTGGTCAGATTGTCGATGTCACGAACTCGCTGTATACCGTGCAGCTGACCGGTGACAGTGACAAACTGGATGCCTTTATTCGCGCGGTCGGTGAGATTACCGAGATTATTGAAGTTGCACGCAGTGGCGTAGTGGGCATTGCACGTGGCGAGCGAGCGCTGCGCCAGTAAATAAAGCAACTGGTCGTTGTAAGTAAAATGGCACGCCTTGGCGTGCCATTTTTTGTCGGTCAGGCGGGATTAATCAAATACACCAAGGCTTCATAGGGTGCCAGTTGCATTTCTGGCATCAAGGGCTTGGCTTCTGGGTAATTATGGCTCACCAAGTCTGCGTTTGGGGCAGGCGCGACAGGCAAGGTCGCTGTCACCGGTTCGCCATAAAAGTTACACACCACCACCAGTTGGCTGTCGCCGTTGTCGCGGCGATACGCGAGCAATTGTGGGTGGTCAGGCAGCAAATCCTGATAATCTCCCTCACGAATGACGGGTAAGGTTTTGCGCAGGGAAATCAGCTGCTTGTAGTGATAGAACACCGAGTCTTTATCCGCCAGTGCGGTGTCGACATTGACGTCAACATAGTTAGGCGCAGGTTTTAGCCAGGGTGTGCCTTGAGTAAAACCGGCGTTTGCTGAACTGTCCCACTGCATGGGCGTGCGTGAATTGTCGCGTGAGCGTGCAGCAAGAATGGCCAACACTTCCCCTTCAGGCATGCCTTGTTCGTAAAGCAGATGGTACATGTTGCGGCTTTCGACGTCTTGATAGTCATCAATATGTTGATAGCCAGGGTTGGTCATGCCAATTTCTTCCCCTTGATACACGTAAGGTGTGCCTTGCTGCATATGTATCGCAGTGGCGAGCATTTTGGCTGATTCGACCCGGTGGTGGCGGTCATCACCAAAGCGGCTGACCACACGTGGTTGGTCGTGGTTACACCAAAATAATGCGCCCCAACCTTGATTATGCAGGCCGTGCTGCCAAGTGCGGAACAGCTGTTTTAGGGCTAAGAAGTCAAACGGCGCCAGTCGCCACTTCTCACCGTCCGGATAATCGACTTTTAAGTGGTGGAAGTTAAACACCATGGAGAGCTCTTTGCCATCTGGCGCGGAATACTGCTGACAGTGCTCTAAGGTGGTCGAAGACATCTCGCCCACGGTGACGCTACCGTAACGCTGGAAAATATCGCGGCTGATCTCTTGCAAGTATTCGTGAACGCGGGGGCCGTCGGTATAAAAACGGCGACCATCGCCTTGGTGATCGTCGGGGAACGACTGATCTTTGGAGATCAAATTGATCACATCGAGTCGAAAGCCATCCACGCCTTTTTCTGCCCAAAAGGCCATCACGTCTTTGACGGCGGTCCGCACCGCTGGGTTTTCCCAGTTAAGATCGGCTTGCTCGGTGGCAAATAAATGAAGGTAATACTGACCGGTCGGTTCATGCCATTGCCAGGCGCTGCCGCCAAATTTTGACTGCCAGTTGTTCGGAGCACCGCCGTTAACCGGGTCTTTCCAGATATAGTAATCGCGATAGGGGCTGTCTTTGCTGGCAAGCGCTGATTGAAACCAAGGATGCTCAGTTGAAGTGTGGTTAATGACAATATCCATGATGATACGGATATCGCGTTTGTGCGCCTCGGCAAGCAGGATGTCGAAGTCGTCCATGGTGCCTAGGCTTGGGTCAATCGCGTAATAATCGGCAATGTCGTAGCCATTATCGACTTGTGGCGATACATAAATGGGGGTGAGCCACAAGGCGTCGATGCCCAAAGCCGAAAAGTAGTCCAGTTTTTCGATAATGCCCGGCAGATCACCTGTCCCTGTTTGTGTGGTGTCACGGAAGCTTTTTGGATAAATCTGATAAATGGTGGCCGTTTTCCACCAGGGATGTGCGTGCATAATGTCTCTCTCAACGCGAATAAAGCAGGGAGCGTTCCCTCCCCGCAGACTGAAGGGGAATTAGATGACGGCCAGTTTGCCTTTGCTGGCTTGGCGGCGATACATAAACGCGGTGAGTGCAATGGGCACGATAATGGCTATCAGCATCGCGACCGCATAAACACCCCAGAACTGTGGCTGAATGGATAAAATACCTGGCAGGCCACCCACACCAATGCCGTTGGCCATCACGCCGGAAAGACCACACACAATCGCCGCTAGGGCCGAGCCAACCATGGCGCACAGCATCGGAAATTTGTAACGTAAGTTAATCCCGTACATGGCCGGCTCCGTGACGCCAAGGTAGGCAGAAATCGCGGCAGGCACCGATATTTCACGTTCGTTTTCTTTTTTGCTCATCCAAATGATCCCGACCACCGCCGAGGCTTGTGCAATGTTGGACAGGGCAATCAGTGGCCAAATAGGGGTACCGTTCATTTCTTGCATCAGTTGCAAGTCCACCGCGTTAGTGGTGTGGTGAACACCCGTGATCACTAAAGGTGCATAAAGGAAGCCGAACAGAGCCGCACCTATGTAAGCGTAATCGCCGGTCATCGCCGAACGGGCTAAGAAGGCGACACCATTACCGATTTCGCGGCCAAATGGGCCAATCAGGGTGTGTGCCAAGATCACGGAGGTCAGTAGCGCGACAAACGGCACCACCACCAAATACAAGTAATCCGGAATAATGCGTTTTAACTGGGTTTCAATAAACGCCAACGCCATCCCCGCAAACATCGCCGGGATCACCTGTGCCTGATAACCGACTTTTTCAATCGAGAACCAGCCAAAGTCCCACACTTCGGGGATTTCTTTACCGATAAGGTAAGCGTTCATCAACTGGGGTGATACTAGGGTAATACCGAGCACGATCCCCAAGATTGGCGTACCGCCCATTTTTCTCACCGTCGCCCAACAGACACCGACAGGCAGGAAGTGGAAGATGGCTTCGCCAAGCAGCCATAAGAAGCCGTGAGCGGTGGCCCAAAACTCGCTGATCTCGGTCAGGGTTTTGCCATCGAACATGCGGATATCACCGATCACATTACGGAAGCCGAGGATCAGACCGCCGGTGATGATCGCGGGAAGAAGGGGAACAAAAATTTCCGCGAGGTGTGAAATCGCACGTTCAGTTAGGGTCATATTTTGGCGAGCCGCTTGTTTGGCTTCGTCTTTTGATTGGCCCTCGACGCCGGTGGCTTGTTGTAACAGCGCGAAAGCTTGGTCGACGCTGGTGCCGATCACAACTTGAAATTGACCGGCACTGGTAAAGCAGCCTTTCACCATGGGGATCGCTTCAATCGCTGCGACATCGGCTTTCTCCGGATCGTTTAACACGAAACGTAAACGGGTGAGGCAGTGGCTTACGGTTGCAATGTTGTCTTTGCCGCCAATATGAGTAACCAATTGGTCAACGGCTTTTTTATCTATCTGGCTCATAAGCAATCCTGTATTGCTGTAGGGTATTCATTGGTAACGTTCCCACTGATTATGGATCGTACGATCGAATTTATCAGTGGAATCGTTCCCATTATTTGAAAACCATCACACAGAATTTTTTAACTGCTTGATTCATCGTGTAGAGAAAAGGTTAGGGCACCACGAGATGACACGGTTGTGTCCAATGCGTGATCTCAGTAGGCGTTTCATCAAGCTGCTTGAGCAATAGCTCGGCTGCATGCTGACCCGCTTGATGGTAACCCAGCTCCACACTGACTGCGCGTGGGAACATAAAGCGTAGCATGTCATGATTGCCGATGCCGCCAATAGCAATGTCCTCTCGGCCAAGGGTTTGTAATCGCTTAGCGACGCCAAGCGCCAGGGTATCAGACGCACATACAACCGCCTGGGTTTGGCTATCAATCAGTGAGTCGGTTGCCTTATAGGCAGCATGTAGGCTCATTTCGCAGCGATGCAGACGGGCAGGTAGTTGGTGGCGATCACAGAAAGAATGGTAGGCATGGGCCCGAGCACGCCCCGTGGTTTCATCGTGTTCATCAATACCGAGAAAGTGAATGTAGCGCAGTCCTTGGGCATAGAAATGCGCCATGACTTGTGTGACAGCGCCTTGGTTGTCATAACTCACACTGGCATAGTCGTTACTATCGATCGCGAGTACCACACAATGGGGAGCAAAAGGCGCCAGAGCAGAGAGATCACACCCCGAAAAGCCAAAAAAGATAATACCATCCACATTACGACGTTTTAGCACGTCCAAATGGGCTTGTGCTTTTTGTTGCGAAAATTGCGTTTCCATAATCGCGGCGTCATAGCCTCTGGCATACAAGGTATTGAGCAAGCCAGTCAGCGCGGTATTTTCGGAGTTGGAGCTTAGCTTAGCTACAATCACACCCACAACACCACTGCGTTGTGCTCGCATCGCCCGCGCAGATTTAGAAGGGAGAAAGTCGTGTTGGTCGATCACCGCTTGCACTTTAGCGCGTGTGCTGTCTTTAACGCGTGCGTCATTATTTAACACACGGGATACGGTCGATTTCCCGACCCCGGCTAAGCGGGCAATATCCAAAATGGTTAATGGTTTTGTCATCTTTTTCTCTGTGATAGCGGTAAATCAGTGGCTTAGACACAGCGCCTTTACCTGTCATGATAACAGCCGTGATTGGCGCTTGCGATTTATTGATTAATTTGTAAACTACAGCCTGATTTTTGAACAACGACCTTTTTAGACTGAAATGATGATGAGCCACCCTTTACTACAAACGATCAATAAGTGCTTAGTGCGCATGACCACCTTGACGCTCGCGGTATTGGCATTAAAGCTTAGCGCGATTTATTTGGTGCCGTTAGCGGTATTGATCAAAACGCACTTCAAAGAAATTGTCCACTGGTAAGCGCAGATAAAAAAACGCCCCGACATAGTCGAGGCGTAAGTTTTGTTATCGCTTTTACTATATAAGTGCGATCAATTACAGCACGTGCACTGATGTAGTATTGGTTGTGCCTGAAGGAACTAAAGCACCGGACACCATCACGACGATATCGCCTTTGTTGGCCAAGCCTGATTCGAGAGAGATGGTCTTACCGCGACGGTAGAACTCATCCGTGCTGTCGATGCTTTCGATCATCACGGGCGTTACCCCTTTAGTCAGACACAAGTGTGCGGCTGTTTTCGGATTGGTGGTTACCGCGATGATATTTGCCGTTGGGAAGTACTTACGTACTGAGCGTGCTGATTTGCCCGCTTCGGTCGCAACGACAATCAAAGGTGCGCCCAGTTTTTGAGAGGTATCGACAGCGCCTTTACAGACCGCTTCGGTGATGCGCAGACGGCTGCTATCGAGACGAGAACCCAACGCAGGTGACATTTGACGGTCTGTACGCTCACAGATTTGCGCCATGATGCTTACCGCTTCTAATGGATACTTACCTTTTGCAGATTCCCCTGACAGCATGACGGCATCGGTACCATCCATGATAGCATTCGCCACGTCACCGGCTTCAGCACGGGTTGGACGCGGGTTTTTGATCATCGAATCCAGCATTTGTGTTGCGGTAATAACCAGCTTGCGAGCACGGTTACATTTTTCGATCATCATCTTCTGCGCGAAGATCACTTCTTCAACCGGGATCTCTACACCCAGATCACCACGAGCAACCATGATGCCGTCTGAGGCCTCTAAGATAGCGTCAAAGTTGTCGACACCTTCCTGGTTTTCGATTTTAGAGATGATTTTGATGTCGCTGCCACCGTTTTGGGCTAGTAGCTCGCGGATTTCTTCCACGTCTTCTTTTTTACGGATAAATGAAGCGGCAACAAAATCGACACCTTGCTCACAGCCGAACTTAAGATCAGACTTGTCTTTTTCTGCCAATGCCGGAAGGCTAACGGAAACGCCTGGCAGGTTAACGCCTTTGTTTTCACCTAGCTCGCCATTGTTCAGTACTTTACAAACCACTTCTTTTTCAGTCGTTTCTAGTACTTCCATCTCAAGCAGACCATCATCGACTAAGACAGTATTACCCGCTTTTAAATCCTGAGGTAAACCTTCGTAAGTGACCGCAACGCGATCTTTATTGCCCACGACAGAGGTGTCTGTGGTGAAAGTGAAGGTTTGACCGGCTTCTAGCATGACATCGTCGCCATTTTCTAGTTTTACCGTACGGATCTCTGGACCTTTAGTATCCAGCAAGATAGCGGCTTGTTTACCCGTTTGCTTCATCACGTTACGTAGGTTAGCAATACGAGCACCGTGCTCTTGGTAGTCACCGTGTGAGAAGTTAAGGCGCATAACGTTCATACCAGCTTCAACAAGCTGAGTCAGCATCTCTTCAGATTCGGTTTTTGGGCCAATCGTACATACGATTTTGGTCTTTTTCATCGACACATTTCTCCGGTCAAAAATTGAAACATAAGCTTGGTGCTTTCTCACAACACACTGAAAAAGTGTAATTTTACCACGCACTTTTTGTTCAAGTAGTTGTGAAAGCGAAACCTCTGCATTTTTCAATGGCGTTACCGCAACTAGGATAGCTGGGGTAACATCACTGTTTATCGCCTGTGAGTATAGATGGTCTGCGGTGTTCTATGTTGATCACGGGCAATAAAGCCGCTATCGATTAGAAGACTTAAAGCACGCGATCTGAATATCCAAGCCCCTTTCTCCATTTGGGCGCGTAAATTTACCACAACTACCGATTTAAATCATTACAACAGCATGACAGGTTAATGAGGGGGGTAAGATATTTTTGTATTGATTACGCTTTCTGTTGACGCGCGCTCCTTTACCATACGACGTATTCCTTTTTGATTAGTTTCTATACCGTTAATGTCTAACTTGACAATATATGGTGTGATCTGGCTTCCAATTTGAACTGGATCATGCTTTTTTATTAAGTCTTTTGCGTTCTGTAAGAATTTATCTACCATCAAGACTCTTTTCATGGGCTGCCTAACAATGTTTGCGCGTATTTTACGGTTTTTGACAGGGATGCTGCTTATAGCCTGCACGTATGCAAGTACGTTTGCATGGGCTGACGACGCGTATCTGTCAGAAGAAAAAGACATACTAGTCGTTGCGCATTCGTCTGAATGGAAACCCTACAGCTACATACCGGGTAATGGTCAACCCAAAGGCTTATTGATTGATTTTTGGCAGGCTTACGCTAAATACAATCACGAATCGATTCAGTTTATGCTGCTCGACTGGGCTGACTCCCTTTCGTATATGAAAGAGGGAGGCAATCGCGTTCACGCTGGGTTACTCAAGTCTCCCGAACGTGAAGCCTATTTGGATTATGTGGCGCCTATCTTCAATACGAATGGGTCTTTATATGTGCAAAATCAGGCGGGACAAGTTAGTAAAGATCCGTTAGCCGCAGACAAAGTGGTTGGCGTGGTGGCTGGCAGCTACGAATCTTGGTTTTTAGCTGAACATTATCCTAATGTGAAGCAAAGACGCTTTCGGCGTAATGAAACGTTATTTAGTGCCGCGCTCGATGGCGAAATCAGTGCACTCGTTGCCGATAGCCAAACCGCAAACTTTTATTTTTTGACGCAAGGTAAGCCGCTGGCGTTTGTTGCCGATCAAGTGCTGTATACGCGTCCGATTTATGCGGCGGTACCTAAAGGTAATCAAGCACTACTGAGCGAGATACGTGCCGGCATTGATAACATCCCCGCACAAGAGCTACTGCGTATTAAACAAAAATGGATTAATACCGAACGCGTCGAAGCCTATCCCACTTGGCTTATCCCGAGTGTCGCTATTGCGGTGTTATTAGGCGCGGTGACCTATATTTTTATTCTAAAGCGTATGGTGTATAAGCGGACTGTTGCGCTGCGCCAAGCCAATTCACGTCTGCGAGAGTTTGCTAATACGGATCCTTTAACGCAGCTGTTAAACCGTCGTGGTTTAGACGCTTACTTTTCACGTCAAAAGCCCAAACTTAGCCGTCAGCAAGAAATGGGATTGATCCTGATTGATCTTGACCATTTCAAACAAGTCAACGATACCTACGGGCATATGCAAGGCGATAAAGTGTTGGTACACCTTGCCAGCTACCTAAAGCGATTAGTCAAAAAAGGCGCTGCAGCACGTCTGGGAGGCGAAGAGTTCTGTGTACTCTGTCCAACGCCAAATTTAGATGCCTTGATTGAAATAGCGAACCATATTCGCTGCGATGTGGCGGATAGTGTGTTTGAGTTTGACGGTGCTGAGATACGGGTAACGGTCAGTATCGGTGCAATCATTGCCAGTGATGTTACCGATGATATGGACGCGTTAGAGCTTGATGCTTTGATTCATGCGGCAGATGTGTTGATGTATCGCGCTAAGCACCGAGGACGTAACCAAGTAATGCTCGCCTCGTCTCAATCGGTGAAGACGCCTATTTCAGCGATGTAATCCTCTTAGCGCGTTATACCTTATCAGACACGACATCCCACCAAGTAAGTCGGCTCCTTTTTAGGGGTCGTTTTTTTATCAAGCGGTTATAGGGCGTGCACCGGTTTTTTCTTTTTCCTTCTCTTGCAGCGCGACGAAAGTTAAATATACTGTATATATATGGCTCTTCACCGGATGTGGTGGAAAGTGTTTCTTTTCAAGTTTTCCGATTAATTGGACAATAAGGAAACACTCTGCACTTG